>JABMMO010000170.1 GCA_013205455.1 Actinomycetota bacterium | reverse complement strand
TGTCCGAACCGCAGTTAAAGCCGGTTGCAAAACCATAATTCTGACAAATGCTTGTGGTGGTATAAACGCTAACTTCAAAGTTGGTCAACCCGTAATTATTAAAGATCACATCTCACTTACTGGAGTAAGCCCACTCACCGGCGCTACTTTTGTGGACTTAACCGATTTGTATAGCGCCAGAATTAGAAAATTAATTAAGAATGAAGACTCTACTTTAGAAGAAGGGGTGTACGTACATTGGCGAGGTCCAACTTACGAAACTCCTGCAGAAATTCGCATGATGCGCGCGATGGGCGCTGATTTAGTTGGCATGTCCACTGTGCCAGAAGCAATTGCGGCACATGCTCTTGGTGCTGAAGTTGTTGGGATTTCTTTAGTTACTAATGCTGCTGCTGGCATGACTGGCGAAAAACTTAACCATGAGGAAGTAATGGCTGCTGGTAAAGCTGCTGCTGACCGCATGGGAACATTGCTTTCGAAACTTATTCATAAGTTGTAATAGTGATTGCCCAAGAGCTTCGCACTTTAGTTACTGCGTGGATTGAAGATGATCCAGATATAAAAACAGCCGAACTCCTTCAGCACTATCTTGATACTGAGAATGAACCTGAACTAAAAAGTTCATTCTCTGGATTTATCGAATTTGGAACTGCTGGACTTAGGGGTGCGCTCGGCCCTGGACCAAGTCGCATGAATCGGGCCGTGGTGGGCCGAACTGCCGCTGGGCTAGCAGAATTCATGAAATCTCGTAACCTTGATTCCATAGTAATTGGTCGCGATGCCCGGTATGGCTCGGAAGATTTCACCAACGACACTGCGGAAATCATGGCCGGAGCTGGATTTAAAGTTTTTGTATTACCGCGGCCGCTGCCTACTCCAGTATTAGCTTATGCAGTAACTGCGCTAAAAGTAGGTGTTGGCGTGATGGTTACTGCTAGCCATAATCCAGCACAAGATAACGGATATAAAGTTTATCTAGGTGGTGTAGTTGACGAAATTAATTATCATGGATCACAAATCATTTCGCCGACTGACGTTACCATCTCTCGTGAAATTGCAAAAATTGAATCCTTGAAAGCTATTCCGAGATCTACTAGCTGGAAAGTTTTGGATGAATCCATTGTCTCCAGGTATGTCACAGATACTGCCAAAATTGTAAAGCCAGGCAGCAACCTAAAGGTCGTCTACACCGCAATGCATGGAGTTGGCACGAAAACTTTACTTTCAGTATTTGCAGCAGCTGATTTTGCTACGCCAATTTTAGTGTCCGCACAAGCTGATCCAGATCCAGATTTTCCAACTATATCGTTTCCAAATCCAGAAGAATCTGGTGCGATAAATTTGGCGCTAGAAACCGCAAAAAATTACGATGCCGACATAGTGATTGCGAACGATCCAGATGCGGATAGATGCGCTGTCGCTATTAAAGCTAACGGAACTTGGCGAATGTTGCGCGGTGATGAAGTTGGCGCAATATTAGGAGAATCCATTGCAAGCGCAGGCGCTACCGGAACTTTTGCTAACTCAATAGTCTCGTCTGCAATTCTGCGCAAGATTGCTAATCATTACGAAATAAATTTTGCTGAAACCCTAACTGGTTTTAAATGGTTAGCGAAGATTCCGAATCTAGCTTTTGGCTACGAAGAAGCGCTCGGATATTGCGTTGATTCCGCGACCGTAAATGATAAAGATGGAATTAGCGCAGCATTAAAAATAGTAGAAATCGCCAGTAATTTAGCGAATTCCAAGAGCTCGCTATCGCATTACTTAGATGAGATTTGGTTGAAATACGGCTATCACGCTACTGCGCAAGTTTCATTGCGAGTTTCAGATTTATCGAAAATTACCCAGATAATGGAACGTTTCCGAAACCAAATTCCAACCGAGATAGCGGGGGAAAAAGTTAGTAATTTCAGTGACTTAGCCCATCCAGAAAATGGATTGCCAGCGACTGATTGCGTTAGATTTTGGCTGGGTGAGAGTGCGCGGATCATTATTAGACCAAGCGGAACTGAACCTAAAATTAAATGTTACATAGAGGTCGTTAAAACAGGCGAAGTGGTTGCCGCAAAGTCCGCAGCGGATTCGCAATTAGAAACGCTTCGGCATGCGCTAGCGAAACTATTAGTAGGCTAGCGACATGATCACTTTGATCGATGGGTCGGAAGCTTCACTTCGTAAATATCTAGCTGCGTTGCCCGGGGTCGATAAAGTTGGGGCGGAGCAACGAGCTGCCATGTTAGGTACAAGAAGTATTAAAACCACAAGTAAATCTTGGGCAATCGATATGGCAATTCGAATGGTGGATTTAACTACGCTCGAAGGCGCTGACACTGCCGGAAAAGTTCGAGCAATTTGCGCAAAAGCGGTCCACCCAGACCCAACTGATTTTTCAGTACCAAGTGTTGGCGCAGTCTGTGTTTACAACGATTTAGTAAAAATCGCACGGGAGAGTCTGAATCTAAATGGGGGTTCACATATCCCAGTAGCAGCTGTCACAACTGCTTTCCCATCTGGACGTGCATCTTTGAAAGTTAAAATTCAGGATACTCAAGATGCACTTAACGATGGCGCTACCGAAATCGATATGGTGATTGATCGTGGGGCTTTCCTTTCCGGCAAATTTGGTTTAGTTTTCGATGAAATTACCGCGATCAAAGAAATATGCGGTAACCGGGCGCAATTAAAAGTTATCTTAGAAACTGGCGAATTAACCACCTACGATAATGTGCGAAAAGCTTCATTTATCGCGATGTTAGCTGGAGCTGATTTTATTAAAACAAGTACTGGAAAAGTTTCGCCTGCTGCTACTCCCCCCGTAGTGCTGGTTATGTTAGAAGCTGTTAGAGATTATTACCTGCAAACTGGAATGCGGATTGGCGTAAAAGCAGCCGGCGGCATCCGAACCACCAAAGATGCAATCAAACAATTAGTTTTAGTAAATGAGGTAGCTGGCCCAGAGTGGCTAAACCCTCATCTTTTTAGAATCGGTGCAAGCGCGCTATTAAATGATTTTTTGATGCAACGAATGAAAGCAGCCTCTGGTTTCTAC
>JABMMO010000169.1 GCA_013205455.1 Actinomycetota bacterium | reverse complement strand
TGGATTGATCGAGGGCGAACTCGACCAAAATCCAATTTCGCAATTCACGAAGTGGCTCGCAGATGCTGCTACTAATCCATTCATTATCGAAGCAAATGCCATGGTTCTATCTACCGTATTTGAAAATCAGCCAACTTCAAGATCGGTCTTATTAAAAGATGTAACTGAAAATGGCTTTACTTTTTTTACCAATTATGAATCGGCAAAAGCGATTGATATAGCTGCTAACGCCAACGTTTCAATACTCTTCCCTTGGTATGCCATGGAGCGCCAAGTTATTGTCTTGGGAAGTGCTTCGAAAATTGCACGTGCGGAGAGCGAGGCTTACTTCGCAACGCGACCATGGTCGAGTCAGATTGGCGCATGGGCTAGCCACCAATCAAAACGATTAGCTACCAGAGAAACTTTGGAGAACGCTTACTCCGAATTGGCAAATAAATATCCAGAAGGTGCTCCGGTCCCGACCCCGCCACATTGGGGTGGATACCTTATTACTCCAACCAATATCGAATTTTGGCAAGGTAGATATTCCAGATTGCATGATCGAGTTCGTTATGTGCGAACTCACGACGCCGCCGCGAAAACCCAATGGAGCCTAGAAAGGTTCTACCCATAGGCTACGCAGATGAGCGAACCGATAATAATTCCAAATAATTTAAAGCCAGTTGACGGTCGTTTTGGTTGTGGGCCATCAAGAATTCGATCTTCAGTAATCTCAGCATTAACATCAAGTGGTACAAATATTCTTGGAACTTCACACCGACAAAAGCCAGTAAAGCAGGTAGTAAATCGAGTTCGTACTGGACTTACTTCACTTTTCTCATTACCTGAAGGTTATGAAGTAGTGCTTGGAAATGGCGGTTCTACTGCATTTTGGGATATTGCAACTTTCGGGCAGATTGAAAAGAAATCACAACACTTAAATTTCGGAGAGTTCTCATCTAAATTCGCAGAGGCTGCAAAAGCTGCGCCTTTTCTCGATGATCCCACTGTTATCAAATCCGAACCAGGCACTCATCCACTTCCAATTGCAGAATCTGGCGTTGACGTCTATGCACTTACTCATAACGAAACAAGTACCGGAGTTTCGATGCCGATTAAGCGGCCGGCCGGAACTGATGGCGCGCTAGTTTTAGTAGATGCAACTAGCGGTGCAGGTGGGTTAGCAGTTTCCGCAACTGAATTCGACACTTATTACTTTGCCCCGCAAAAATCTTTCGCCTCAGATGGTGGGCTTTGGATCGCTTTGATGAGTCCAACTGCGCTAGCACGCGCTGCAAAAATTAAAGAGAGCGGCCGTTGGGTTCCAGCGTTTTTTGATTTAAACATTGCCATTGAAAATAGTAAGTTAGATCAAACTTACAACACGCCTGCAGTCGCGACTTTAATTATGTTGGCTGAACAAATTGAGTGGATGAACAATAATGGCGGTTTAAAATTTGCCGCTGGTAGAAGTGCAGAATCTGCTTCGAAAATGTATGGCTGGGCCGATAAAACAAGTTACACAACGCCATTTGTTACCGATCCTGCAGCGCGTTCAAATGTAGTTGCGACCATCAACTTTGATGAATCAATTGATGCGCTTGAAATTGCTAAAGTTTTACGCGCTAACGGCATAGTTGATACTGAGCCGTATCGAAAGCTCGGTAAGAATCAACTTAGAATTGGCATGTTCCCTGCTGTTGACCCTGCCGATATCGATGCGCTAATTTCTTGTATCGAATACCTCGTTTCCGCGCTAGCAAAATGATATGAGCAGTACGCAAACAGATAGAAAGTTTAAGCACGATGCAACATTTTGGAGCGTTGCTCTGCAATCCGCAGTATTTGGTTTTTTTATGGGCGGTTTTGGCCCAGCCCAACCGCTATTACAAAGCGACCAAGGAACAAGCGGTGCTATCGCAGGGCTACATGGAACATCGCTTGGATTGGCAAGCATTCTGGCTGGTTTATTAAATGCTCGAGTAGTTCATAAATTTGGCAGGTTTAAGACTTCTTGGATTGG
>JABMMO010000168.1 GCA_013205455.1 Actinomycetota bacterium | reverse complement strand
GCTTCGCGAAGCATTGGATATTCATCGCCATCGAGTGGATAAAGCCCAGAGAAAACCATTGGTTTCGGATCGCTATAGCCGGCGAGTGCTTCTGTTGCTGGATTGTTATGGGTTGTGACGGTATCCCCAACACGAGATTGTCGAACATCTTTCACGCCAGTAATTAAGTAACCTACTTCGCCAACTCCAAGACCTTTACTTGCCATTGGTTCTGGCGAGATTACGCCTACTTCCAACATTTCATGCTTTACCCCAGTTGAGAACATTTGAATTTGATCGCGAGGTGAAAGTTTCCCGTCAAACACTCGCACGTAAGTAACCACGCCGCGATATGTGTCATAAACCGAATCGAAAATTAGCGCGCGAGCTGGCGCATCTGGATTTCCAATTGGATGTGGAATCTGTTTCACAATTTGATCAAGTAATTCACTTACACCAGCCCCGGTTTTTCCAGAGACTCGCAAACAATCTTCTGGTTGGCAACCAATTAGCTTTGCAAGTTCTTCCGCAAATTTCTCTGGGCGAGCTGCCGGTAAATCGATTTTATTTAGCACAGGAATGATGGTTAAGTTGTTCTCCATTGCGAGATATAGATTTGCAAGTGTTTGCGCCTCAATACCTTGGGCACAATCAACTAATAAGACTGCACCTTCGCTTGCCGCAAGCGAGCGCGAAACTTCGTAAGTGAAATCAACATGGCCCGGGGTATCAATCATGTTCAAGATATATTCATTGCCATCAATTCCAGATCGCCAAGGTAATCGCACAGCTTGACTTTTAATTGTGATGCCACGTTCGCGTTCGATATCCATGCGATCTAAATATTGCGCACGCATATTCCGAGCTTCAACGACCTCGGTTATGCCAAGCATTCGATCGGCTAGCGTTGATTTTCCGTGATCAATGTGAGCGATGATGCAAAAGTTACGGATCTGCGCTGGATCGGTTGCGGCCGGTTGTGGCGCTTTGCTTAACGAGATTGCAGGCATTGCTTAATCCACCTAATCCCGACTTTTAACACTTAAAACGCGGTTCGGTCCAACAAGACCGAAGAAATTACTTAACGCCAGCTTTGTGAGCTGACTTTGCCATTGCAGATTTTTTATTAGCAGCTTGGTTAGTGTGAAGAACACCTTTTGCTACTGCAACATCTAGTAGGCGGGAAGCTTTTTGTAGTTCAGTTGTGATTGCCTTGTTATCGCCAGAAGTTAGCGCATCACGGAAACGGCGAATCGCGGTCTTAATGGTTGAACGCGCAGATTTATTCCGCTCACGAGCTTTGTCATTGGTCTTAATACGCTTGATCTGAGACTTAATATTGGCCACGAACTAAACCTTCCATCTTTACTTATCTATTCTCGCCTAAGGGACCTTCGGCTGATTAAGGCGGTAAGGCTACCAGCCTGCTTAGCTTCGACTCAAACTGGCCTTTTTTCGCCCGGTAGCGATGGCAGAAATCGCTGTTTCTAGCGCATAAATCGGATCAACGGCAGCGCCTTTTACTGCGGCATCCGCAGTAGCAACTTCTTGAACCGCATGCGCAATTGCAGCTGGCGACCAATTACTGAGTTGGCGTCGTGCTTTATCAATCTGCCACGGCGCTAGTCCAAGTGATCCAGCTAATTCAAATGACTTAGCACCTCGTGGCGCTCCAGAAACTTTTGCAAGTGTGCGAATCGCGCTCGCTAACGCACTTGTAATCATTACTGGATCCGTACCAGTTGCAAGTGCATTACGAAGTGCAATTAGCGCAGCTTCCGGGTTTCCATCAAGGGTGGCATCAGCAACATCAAATCCCGTAGTTTCAATCCGTCCTTGCTGATATTTATTTACATCCGCGACCGAAATTGCTGTTTTTGGGTTTGGCGTATCAAATGCTATTTGGCTACAAACTCCAGTTAGCTCTCGGATGTCGCTACCTAACGCATCGACCAGAGCTTGCACTGCATCGTTATCAATTTTACGTTGCAACCTAACAAATTCCCGCCGCACAAAATCTAACTTTTCGCTCTCTTTTTTTATAGGTTCACAGGTAATTACTTCGGGCTTTAGCTTCTTAACTTTCTCAAGTAGCGCTTTTCCTTTGATGCCACCTTTGTGGGTAAAAATTAAAAGTAAGGCGGGGTCTGGTTCTGTTAAGTAACGTTCTACTTCCTCTTGCACATCCATCACCAAATCTTGCATATCTTTGATAACTAAAATTCTAGATTCGGAGAATAGTGATGGTGCCGTCGCGTCTGCAAAGTTTCCGATTTCTACCGCAGCGCCTTCAAGTTGGGTTATTTCAGCACCGACTTTTGCTTTTAAAATTTCCGAAACAGCGCGATCTACTAAAACGCTTTCAGCGCCTTGAATTAGCACCATTGATGCGTTCATGACCACCTAATTCGCCACCATTCTTTTCCGGAGTTCCGACTGCTCAAAACCATGCGATGCTGCGAATCGTAACTCCAAGCCAACGAAATTGCGCCAGCCAAGTCACTCCTAAAGGTTTTCGACCCGATTTGATCAAGGCTAGCTATGGTTTTAAGAGCTGGGTGACCGTATGAGTTTCCACTCCCAACGCTGATTAGCGTTATTGCAGGTGATAATTTTTTTAACGCTGCAAAATCTTGATATTTCGAACCATGGTGAAACATTTTTAGAATTGTTACTTGGTGCAATGAACCCCTTTGCAACAACGCGGTTTGCGGCTCAGGTTCTAAATCTCCCGCAGAAAATACTGTTACGCCCGCTAAATCAAACTCGATGGCGATGCTGCCATTATTTATCGCCGAACCTTCGCCCCCGAGCGATTGGGTATCACTGCCAGAACTCGAATCTTTAGGCCAGAGCACTGCCGCAACAATTTTTCCATACTTAGAATTTAACTCGCTCCGGTCGCCCGCTTTAACTTTCTTAATTGGAAGGTCTTTTAGCAACAAAATTGTTTCGCGATATTCAAAATCTGGTAATTCGCTCTGATTAATCCAAACTGACATTACGTTGCGGTTTCGGAGCGCGCCAGATAAGCCAGCAACATGGTCTGCGTGAAAATGCGACAAAACTAATAAGTCAATTTGCGTTACGCCAGCGCTACGAAGGCAGAGATCTATTAAATTTGGGTCTGGCCCAACATCGACCACGATTGCACTATTTGCAGCGGTACGGATCAACATTGCATCTCCTTGGCCGACATCGCATTGTAAAACTCGCCAATTCTTTCCCGGAAAACCACCGACATAAAACGGACTTTGCAAAAATAAGATCGGTAAAAGTCCAATTGCTACGAAGAATTTCCAGCGCTTGCGAAATTTGATTAACAGAAAGACCAACAACGTAATTAATCCGGCAGAGATTCCCCATCCTTGAAATCCACTTGTCAATTTCAATACTGGAGCTTTACCGCCAAGTTGCGCCACCCAAGTAATAAACCAAGCTATAGGTAGCGCAAAATTTAGTAAGAATGTTGCGATATTGGGTAACACCGAAATTATAAGCGCAGCTACAAATCCGATAATTGTTAGCGGGGCTATCGCTGGCGCTACGACTGCATTTACTGGTATCGAAGTTAAGGAAATCTGCCCAGAAAGCGCCACTATTACTGGGGTACATAAGGTGGTGGCCGCAATCGGTATCGCCAATGGCTCTGCTAAAAATTTTGGGAGTTTCAACTGTAAAAATTTGGAGATGGGCTGGTTCAGAAAAATGATTCCAGAAGTTGCTAATACCGAGAGCGCAAATCCAGCATCAACACCTTGAAACGGATCTACTAATAGCAGGAGTGAAATTGCGGCGCCGAGCGCTGGCACGCTCTGACGCTGCTCGCCCTCTGATTTGGCAAATAGCAAAACTGCTGCCATAACTGCAGCTCTTAAAACCGAGGGCGAAGCTCGCACTAAGAAAATAAACCCAATCAAGAAAAAAACCGATACAAAAATTCGTTTTCTGCGGCTTTTTAGCAGCCATTGCGAAATCCAAAGGATAAACCCCGTAACTATCGCTAGATTCGCTCCGCTCACTGCGGTTATATGGGTTAATCCAACCCGGCGCATCAAATTAGTGAATTCGGATGATTGCAATGAAGTGTCACCCAGAACGACCCCGGGGATTAGCGCGGCGCTATCGCTGCCATGACGAGCTAACTCTGCGCGAAATTTACTGCGAATTTGAGTTGTGCCTCGATCTAAAAAATTACCATAACTTAATATCTGGATTTCATTACTGCTTAGAGCGGCGCTCACTCGTCGCTCTTTAGTTAAACCCAACTTTCCATTTACTTTTATTACCTCACCCGGATAATAAGTTAGTTCGGATCGGCTATAAACACGAACTGGGATTCGAACCTTGGAAACTTTACCCGCAACAGTTACTGAACTTACGCGCATCAGAAAATTTATGGACTTTTGATTAATTCTAGCTCCGCTAACCCGAGCTGCAGTTATCTTGGAATCGCTTACAACAGTGCCCACTACTTCAACACTCTGATTTTCAATTGCTATTTTTGCAATCAAACTTTGCGAAATACTAACTTCCCGAAAAGCTAAACAACTAGATCCGACCAATATCGAAAATACTAAAATTAATGCAGCGCTAGTTCTAATGGAAAGTAGCGTGATGAGACCGCCAACCCCCACCACGATTAAACTCTTAAACCCCGAGAAGTAAAGGGTTATTACGCCAAGCCAGAGTCCTACCCCGCAAAAAAGGAGTCGAAAGTCAGTTTCGCGAGCAAGCCTTAAATTCGGAGTCGGTCTTTTATGTCGTTGAATTTCGAGCCACCAATTCCAGAAACTTTTTGTAAATCTTCAACGCTAAGAAAGAGTCCATTTTTCTTCCGATAAGTAACAATCCGCGCTGCCAGGACTGGTCCGATGCCGGGCAATGTGTCGAACTCGCTCTGACTCGCCCGATTGATATTTATTTTTCCAGTAACGCCACTAGCGCTTTTGCCAGTTGGATAACCGACGTAAATTTGTTCACCATCTATTAATACATGAGCCAAGTTGATATCGCTGAGATCTACGCCGGTCTTCGCGCCACCTGCAGCGTCGATCGCATCTATGGCACGAGAACCTTGTGGAATTTGATAAACCCCAGGCGTTCTAACTTTCCCAGTCACATCGACATAGATATTTTCTATTTGCGCAATTTGCGATATCTCTGGAGTCGGGGTGATTGTCACTGATGTGGAATTGCCCCGACTAGATAAAAAGAAAACTAAAGATAATGAGAGCGCTCCGCCAAATATAATAAAAATGGCGCGTTTATGCTCATAGCTAAAATCTGGAATTCGGTCCCGCAAATCTGCAAAGTTCATTTCGCAATCGAACTATAAAAATATATCGCACTATTGAAATAGCAACGAGAATGTTAATTAAATAATCTTGTTGATTACTAAATAACGATATTTACTAATTTAGGTGCACGAACGATTACATTTTTAACGGTTGCGCCAACGAGTCCTGCTATTACCCCGGGATTAGCTAGCGCTAACGCCTGTAACTGCGCATCAGTTATCGTTGGTGAAACTTCGATTCGATCCTTGATTTTTCCATTTATCTGCAAGATTGCGGTTACCGCATCTTCGACTAATAATTTTGGATCGAAAATTGGCCAACCCGCAAGTGCGATCGCTGGTTTATGACCCAAACGCTCCCACATCTCTTCTGCGGTAAATGGTGCAACTAGCGAGAGCGCAATTGCTATTACTTCACCAGCTTCTCGAACCGCTGGGTCGGCCCCGCCACAACCACTATCGATTGCTTTTCGCACTGCATTTACTAACTCCATCACTCTGGCAACTGCAACGTTGAATCTAAACGATTCCACCGCAATCCCAATGTCATGTAGTGATTTATGGGTAATTTTCCGTAGCGCTAAATCACCAGTATTGAAATCGACCCCAGGTTTACTTGCGACATCGCCAGATACTCGCCAAGCGCGGTTTAAAAACTTTGCTGATCCCGCTGGTGAAACATCCGACCAATCAACATCATCCTCTGGTGGTCCTGCAAAAACCATGGATAGACGAATCGCATCGACACCGTGATTTTCAAGCTCATCTGAAAGTCGTACTAAGTTGCCGCGACTTTTAGACATTGCAGAGCCATCCATAACAACCATTCCCTGATTGAGCAGACGAGTAAATGGTTCATTAAAATCAACCATGCCCATGTCATTCAAAACCTTGGTAAAAAAGCGGCTATACAAAAGGTGCAAGATCGCATGTGTTACTCCACCAACATACTGATCAACCGGCAACCATGTGTCTATCTCTTTCTTAGAAAATGGTTCGGTTGCATTTGTTGGATCTGCATAACGCAGGTAATACCAAGAGGAATCAACGAAGGTATCCATCGTGTCGGTATCGCGCTTGGC
>JABMMO010000167.1 GCA_013205455.1 Actinomycetota bacterium | reverse complement strand
GAAGATGAAGCCATGGCGATGATTGTCCGCGGTTTCATCGAACCAATCGCGCGGGAATTACCGATGGAATATGCCTTGGAATTGAACCGTTTAATTCAATTGCAAATGGAAGGCGCTGTCGGATAGTGAGTTCGTTAACTTCAAATTTACTAAAGCACGCCGATACCCCAACTGGTAGAGAAGAAGCTTGGCGATTTACGCCGCTAAAGCGCTTGGCCGGCTTACATGATCGCGAAACCAATGTCGTAGATCAGCCTTCACTTTTTCAGAAGAGTGGCGATCAAGCCGGTTTTTCTTTTAAGTTGGTAGCTGCTGATTCTGTGCCACCAATTTCAACCACCGATGATGTAATAGTCGAAAGAATTCGGGAATCGGTTTCAAGAGTGACGCTCTTGGAAATTAATCGTGATTCTGAAGTAAGCCAACCGATTACATTGAATCGAAAAAATAGTGTTGATAAAGAACTTTCTCGTACCGTTATTCGGGCTGGATCAAATAGTAAGGCCACCGTCATTATTGAAAATACTGGGGGATCACTAATCGGTGAAGAAATCGAAATAATTCTAGATAGCGGAGCGACCCTTAATTTTGTGACGTTACAAGAATGGGAAAACACTACGGTTCATTTAGCTCGCCATCATGCAATCGTTGGCCGAGATGCAACTTTCAATTCAATAACCGTTTCGGTTGGCGGTTCAGTAGTCCGCATTCTCCCAACTGTTGAATACACCGGACCTGGAGCTAGCGCTGAGTTGCTCGGAGTTTATTTCGCAACCGACGGTCAACACTTAGAACATCGGATCCATGTTGATCATGGAGTTCCGCATGCTAAATCCCGAGTAAATTACAAAGGTGCACTAGCTGGAAATCAAGCTAGATCGGTTTGGATTGGTGATGTTTTTATCCGTGCGATCGCTGAGGGTACTGACACTTATGAACTTAACCGCAATCTCTTACTAACCGATGGCGCACGCGCAGATTCGGTACCTAATTTAGAGATCGAAACTGGTGAGATTATTGGTGCGGGACATGCAAGTACTACCGGTCGATTTGATGATGAACAACTTTTCTATTTGATGTCTCGTGGTATTGCATCAGAAGAAGCTCGTCGCCTAGTAATTCGTGGATTTTTCAGCGAAATTATTGGAAAGATTGGTGATGAAGTTATCGAAGAGCGATTGATGTCGCGCATCGATAACGATCTGGCAAAGGTTGGCGCTTAATGTCAAAAGTAACTTTCACCATATCTGAACTAACCCCTGGCAAACCGAAAAAGATGGAAATCGGCGATCAAGATGTATGCGTCACTCGGATTGGCGATGAAGTTTTTGCGATTGGTGATGTTTGCACTCATTCTGAAGCATCGCTATCTGATGGAGATGTTTCTGATTATAAAATTGAATGTTGGTTGCATGGTGCCGAGTTTGATCTTAGAAATGGAAAATCATTAACTCCACCAGCCACCGAAGATGCGAAAGTTTTTGCAGTAACTCGTGACGGAGATACCGTCACGATCAGCCACAAATAATAGGGAATAAAATGTCATCACTGGTTATTAAAAATTTGCGCGTCGGAGTTGAAACAGATTCTGGTTTAACGGAGATTTTAAAAGGCGTGGATCTAACTGTTAATTCTGGCGAAACTCACGCAATTATGGGGCCAAATGGTTCTGGTAAATCTACGCTTGCGTACTCAATCGCCGGACATCCGAAATACACAATTATGGGCGGAACCGTAACTCTTGATGGCGTAGATGTATTAGAGATGTCGGTAGACGAACGCGCAAAAGCTGGACTATTTCTAGCGATGCAATACCCGGTTGAAGTTCCAGGAGTTTCGGTATCGAATTTTCTGCGAACCGCAGCAACCGCCTTGCGCGGTGAAGCTCCAAAGATTCGCACTTGGGTGGGCGAAGTTAAAGCTGCAATGACGAAGTTAAATATGGACCCAGCATTTTCAGAACGTAGCGTTAACGAAGGTTTTTCTGGCGGTGAGAAAAAACGCCATGAAATTTTGCAATTAGAACTTTTAAAACCAAAAATAGCTATTCTTGATGAAACTGATTCAGGGCTAGACGTTGATGCGCTCCGGATTGTTTCAGAAGGCGTTAATCGAGT
>JABMMO010000166.1 GCA_013205455.1 Actinomycetota bacterium | reverse complement strand
CTGGTTAACCGATGGCTTAGCTACCGAGTTTGGCATCCTCGACCTAAAACTTTCGGTTTCACATTGGGTTGCCGATGGCGCGCTCGTAATCTTTTTCTTCGTGGCTGGGTTAGAACTGCGCAACGAAGTTCGCTGGGGGGTCTTGAGATCTTGGCGGGTTGGTTTAATTCCAGCCTTCGGTGCGCTCTTTGGAATGGCGCTGCCGGCCCTGATTTACCTTGCGCTTGCAAAGATTTTAGCTGGACCGGTTTCTGCATGGGGTGTACCGATGGCGACCGACTTGCCGATTGCGCTCGCAGTTCTGATTATTTTTGGTAAAGGGCTACCGATTGCACTCCGTGGCTTCTTGTTGGCGTTGGCAATCATGGATGATGTTGGATCAATTCTAGTTATCGCATTTAGGTTTACCGAGTCGTTGGAATTTACTTGGCTTTTAGGTGCAATCTTGGCGCTCTTCATTTTTTATCACAGTACGCGAAATTTACAGCTAGGTGCGCTCTCATTCTTAGTAGCGCTACTAGTTTGGTATTGCACTTACAAATCCGGAATTCATCCAACGGTTTGTGGGGTTGCGCTAGGGATGGCGATGCCTGGTTCGCATGAAGATGATCCCGATAAAGTTAGCGCAGAAGAAGCGCTTCGGATTTGGGCTCCGATTTCTAGTTTTCTTGTGGTGCCTTTATTTATTTTTACGGCGTTAGCAGTTCCAATTAACTTTAATTTTGATAATTTCACGGACCCAATCACAGTCTCGCTCTTGATCGCACGGTTGATTGGAAAGCCAATTGGAATACTCTTAGGAGTTTGGCTTGCACTTCGGATTACAAAAGAGAAAAACGAGTTAGTTCTCGGCGATTACTTTATTGTTGGAATATTGGGAACGCTCGGACTTTCAGTTTCGCTGCTCTTTGCGCAACTAAGTTTGGCTGGGTCAGATTTAAGCGCTGCCACGGTGGGCGTGATAATTACCTTGCCAATTGCGATTTTGTTGGCTGCAATTTCGCTGCGCAGCCGCGCCAAATATTTACAGAGATAAGAACTACTTCTTGATTAGGGCTACCGCTGCATGTAATACGTCAGCGAGGTTTCTGGCTTCCTCTTGGTTTAACTCAACGACCAACCGGCCACCACCTTCTAGCGGAATCCGCATAACCAAGCTACGAGCCTCTTTGGTAACTTCCATCGGACCATCACCAGTACGAGGTTTCATGGCTGCCATTTATGGACTCCTTCAGGGCTGAAGCGGGAAAGATGTTCGCGCGTAGGTGGAGCAGTATCTCGCACTTATCGCGGTTGAGGGAAATCGAAGGGAATGCTCTGCCGTAGTCGGGCTTTTCCCGCAGCAAGAACCGTAATAATCGCCCGTTCTGGTACATGGAGCGTGGTCGCAATCTGGTCGGTAGTCATAGATTTCACATAATGCAAGGAGAGCACAATTCGTTCCTCTTCTGGGAGGTTGGCGATTAATTCAGCCAGAGTTTGTGAGCTCACACTTGCAGAGATTACTCGGTTGCTTCAAGCAACGGAACGCGCAAAACGCCAAAGGGAGAACCTCACCGAGAGCAATATTCCTGGTCGGATTAGCGCGAGCACTAAAGTCGGAGCTTCGATCTCCTCATACCAATTAAAGCGAATCTTTTGATCAGAAATTTTAATTAGCTCGAATGTTCCTATTCCTTTTATAACTTTTCCGGTATGAACCACTTTGCAAAATGTTGGTGGTTGCCATTCAGTAATTTCCATCTGATCTAGGATTCCCATTCGAGGAAAAGTATTACGTTTTTTAATCGGAAAACTTTGTGGCGCAATCCCAGTAAATGCAAAAATTTTGGTGCCGAGATGGTTAGTAGTTCGCTGGCTCCAGACTTTGGTTAGTAACATCCATTTACTTTGGGCTTCCCAATTTGTTAATTCTTGCCAAACTTTTTCAATATTAGAATTTATTTCTATGGTTACGGCAAATTTTGAAAGGTCCATTTGGCTACTTCCTTATATGTGCAAGTGCATCAATAATTGAATCGCTCCAAAACACCTGGTCGTGCTGGCCCGGTTTCATAAAATGTTTTTCGGTTAAATCTGCAAGCGCTACCCGCAACGAGGCGTAACTTCCATTTGCATCTATAACTGCAATTGGTTTTTGATGAAACCCTAAGTAGCGCCCAACCCAGATTTCAAAGAATTCTTCTAAAGTTCCGATGCCGCCGGGAAGCACTAGGAATGCATCTGATAACTCTTCAATCTTTCCTTTGCGTTCGCGCATATCTTTGACCACCAGAAGTTCCTGGCTATCTTGATCGATAAATTCAATATTCATTAACCGTTCTGGGATAACGCCAATGGTTTTGCCGCCGACTGAGCGCGCTCCTTGTGCAACGGTTCCCATTACTGAAATTTTTCCACCGCCCCAAACCAGTTCATCGCCAGCTGATGCAATCGCAACACCTAGATCGAAACCCAATTGGAGATTTTCGGGCGCAACTTTCACTGATGATGAGCAAAAAACCGCTATTCGCACGGCGTAACTCTAGTCAGAATTGGTAGCGTTCTCACATGAGCGAAAAAGCATTTGGATATGGCGTTGCCACCCGCGCTGCTGATGGCGTGGTTTTAGATGTCTCATTCCATAGTTTGGGTCTCGGCGTACCAACTGGGAAAGATGAACGAGATCTATCAGCGCAGGCGCTGCAAGCAAATGCAAAAATTCGCAGAGTTAAACTAGAGAATGTTTTTTGCGAGATCGAACTCGCAACCCCTCCTAAAGATGCGGTGGATGCATATTTACGACTCCATCTTCTCTCTAATCGATTAGTAAAACCACATGGACAGTCGCTAGATGGAATTTTTGGAATTCTGGCAAATGTAATTTGGACCTCTGCTGGCCCGTGCGCACTCACAGATTTTACGCAAGTGCGCGAAGCTTTAATAAATCATTATGGCCACATAACTATTTATGGCGTAGATAAATTTCCAAGAATGGTTGATTACGTAATCCCAGATGGGATTCGGATTGCCGATGCCGATCGAGTTCGACTTGGCGCATATTTATCTTCTGGCACAACGGTTATGCATGAAGGATTTGTTAATTTCAACGCCGGCACCCTTGGAACTTCAATGGTTGAAGGTCGGATTTCTGCAGGAGTTGTGGTCGGTGATGGCAGCGATATTGGTGGTGGCGCCTCAATTATGGGCACACTTAGTGGTGGTGGCAAAGAAGTTATTTCTATTGGTCAAAAATGTTTATTAGGCGCTAATTCTGGAGTTGGAATTTCACTTGGTGATAATTGCGTTGTTGAATCTGGCGTTTACATAACCGCTGGCTCGATAATTTCACTGCCAGATGGCGCAACCGTGAAAGCTCGCGAACTATCCGGGGCAACTGGTCTGCTCTTTAGACGAAATTCCAAGAGCGGTGCGCTCGAAGCTCTGCCAAGAACTGGTACTTGGGGTGGGCTAAATTCAGTTCTGCATAAGAACTAATTAACAGAGATTACGCTGGTAAGGAAATTTCGAATCTGGAAAAACGCAAACATCAACTAGCGCTTCGATTTCAGCTGGAGTTGGTAGTGCGAACCAAGTGGAAGGAAGTTTGGTTTTGGAGCGGAAAACTTCGCCCGAAATCACTGAACTTTTACCGGCACTTGAAATGGCCGATATCAAGCGAACGCTGCCAGTCTTAGTTCTGCCTAATATTTGATACGAGATTACATCCGGTAATCCAAATGCTGTAGCCATAACTTGTTGCGAAATATAGCGCTGCCAAGTGAAATAACGCGGATTTATTTTTGCATCTTTACTCCAAGGATCTGGAACTCCAGTCAAATATGGAATGGTGCCGCCCCAAACTTCCGTCACATTTTGGGTCGTTCCAGCACTTGATGAGAAAAAATAAGTTGCTGCGGCTTTACCGTTAAAGGAAACAATTAACGAAGTATTTGAATCTGAATTAGTTCTAGTGACTGCGGCTTTCCACACCGTCCCATAAATTGCTTCAATTTCTTTGGTGTAACCAACAAAATTTTGATCGGCGGTGGTTGCATAGACATTACAATCACAATCTTTTTTAACTGAGTTTATTTTGTTGAGCGCATAAGTTCTAGATGCGATTGCTTGCGCTTCTAGCGCAGCAGCCGGCCAAGATGATGGAACTTCACCAATCCCCCACAAATACTCGTCATGCAATCTTAAGGAATTTGTGATTTCCATTTTTGGACCAGCGCTAGTTTGGAGCAGCTTCAAATTAATTTGACCGTACTTCAATTGAAAAGTTTGATTAGCGATTTTTGAAGTGAGGACCGCTGCTGGACTCCATCGCAAAGTCCAACTTGTTTCCCCAGAAATTGCTGCAAATTTCGCGGTTGGTGAAGTTAATTGCGGAATTATTGAATTTCCAAAAACTAAAAAACTAACTTTAATATCGCGGAGATAGCTGCCTAATTCGACACCAGGCACACCGACCGGTAGATCGCCGCTAAGCAATTGGAAGCTGCCAACTTCTTTTAGAAGCGCAAACTCGGTCGTGCTTTGTAAATGCCCGATATTTACTCGAATTGTTTGAGTATCACTTTGCGAAGTTACCGTGGTCCCGGGATAGTAATAATTTAAGATCTCGATTGCGCTCTTGCCTTCCAGCGCTTGACCTCTAGCGCCGATTTGGCTCATCCCAACGCCATGGCCATAGCCAGATCCCGTGAAAGTAAATATTGTTGGGATTTCTTCGGCAAAAGTGGGCGTGGTAATTAAAATGGAAGTTACAAAAAGCGAAGTAATCAAATAGACGAGAGGTTTGAACTCTCGCTTAGTTCTATACATCCTCATCGATCATTGGGCTGCTACCCACTTCTAAGAATTTCTTATAAGCAGCCACTACCGATACTGGATCACCTTTTTGAATTAGCTTTCCCTTGTTTAACCAAATAACTTCATTACAAACTTCTTCTATTGTGGCTAACGCATGGCTTACTAAAATTAGCGCGCGATTGTGACCGCGAAGTTCTTTCACACGATTAAGCGACTTCATCTTAAAATGTGCATCGCCAGTACTTAAAGCTTCATCAATAATTAAAATATCTGGCTCAACCGTTACCGCAACCGCGAACGCTAATCGCGCATACATGCCAGAAGAGTATGTGCGCATCGGAGCATCGATAACTTCTCGAAGTTCAGCAAAATCCACTATCTCATCAAATTTATTATTAATATCCACTCTAGATAACCCAGCTGCGAGTCCGCCAAGAATTACGTTATCGCGACCAGTCATCTCTTGACTAAATCCGACGCCCAGTGCAAGCAAGGTACT
>JABMMO010000165.1 GCA_013205455.1 Actinomycetota bacterium | reverse complement strand
TTACTCGCCATGCCAAATCAATTTCACTTAAAATTTCCGTGCCTAATTTGCGAAATTCCGAAATAACTGGGTGGTCGGTTCGCCAACCAGGCGAGACGCAAACTAATGAAAACTTCGAAAACAAATCGCTACTGATTTCAGTAATTACACTGTCGTTAATTTTCTTTTCATCGATAAGTTTTACTTGTGCGCCTTTGCTTTCCAGAAAACTCAACATTGCCTGACCGGTAATGCCCGCTCCAATTACTGCGATATTTCTATCTTTGAGAGATTCGAGGAAGGACATGGCTAATTAAGCAACAACCCATTGTGCGTAAAATAACGCTAATCCAGCAGCGACTGAGAGCCCAGCAATAATCCAGAACCTAATAACAATTGTTACTTCGCCCCAACCTATTAATTCGAAATGATGTTGTAGGGGTGCCATTTTGAATACCCGCTTACCGCCAGATAATTTAAAATATCCGGTTTGAATAATTACCGAAAGCGTAATGATTACAAATAGCCCACCTAGTGGAATTAATAGCAATTGAGTGCGCAGCGTCATCGCCAGCCCAGCTAAAGCGCCACCCAGAGCGAGCGAGCCGGTATCTCCCATAAAAATTCGCGCCGGAGATGCGTTCCACCAAAGAAAACCACAACATGCTCCACTAAAGGCAGCAGCTAGTACCGCAAGATCTAGCGGATCGCGGACGTTGTAGCATTTTGGACCAAGGTTAATTGCGCAACTTTGGCCAAACTCCCAAACTCCGATTAGTACAAATGCTAAGAAAGTCATCACGGCAGCGCCAGTGGCTAGCCCATCTAGGCCATCAGTTAAATTTACGCCATTACTTGAAGCTAAGACCATAATAATTGCCCATAAAACTACAACTACTGCGCCAAGTTTTAGTGAGGTATCACGCACTGCGGAAAGGTTTAGCGACATTGGAGTCAAATTATTCTCGTCCGGAAATCGAGTTGCAAAGATTCCAAAGATCGCAGCTATTAAAGCTTGGCCAAGTAATTTCTGCTTTCCAGAAAGACCTAATGATTGTTTTCGTGAAACTTTCAACCAATCATCAAGGAATCCAACACCACCTAAACCTAGAACTAAAGCGAGAATTAACAACGCAGAAATACTTATAGTCACACCAGTGACTAAGTGGCTCAGAAAAAATCCAACAAAGCTTGCAAAAATTAAAATAATTCCGCCCATGGTTGGCGTTCCACGTTTTACGTGATGAGTCGTTGGTCCATCATCTCTAATTATTTGTCCGTAGCCACGCTTTGCCAGCATCTTGATTAACCCCGGTGTACCGAAAAAACTTAAGAATAACGAAATAGCTCCGGCAACGAGAATTCCTTTCATGGCGTCTCCTCCGGATCGTTAGTTTTGGCGCTCCAAAACTTAGCAATTTCTGCAGCAATTATCTCAAGATGTTCGGCTCTAGAGGCTTTAACTAGTATCACGTCGCCAACTTCAAAGTGTGAGAAAAGTTCATAGGCATCAATTTGTTCAGCATAATAGTGGGAAACCATTTCGATCGGCTCTGCGCTTTGATATTGGCGATTTCCAATTGCCACTAAATGATCAATATCTAGTGCCGCTGCCACTGTAGCAATTTCGGTATGCGCGCTCTCTGACAAATTGCCTAATTCATGCATGGTTCCAAGAAAAGCCCAAGATCTACCACCGCGCTCTTGACTTAATAGCGCCAAAGTTCGCAGCGCTGCCAACATGCTTTCAGGATTTGCATTGTAAGCATCATTAATAATCAAGAGACCATTTATATCCTTGAGTTCCATCCGCCACTTACTAGTTACCTCGGCAGTTGAAAGCGCGGATGCAATTACCTCTATCGGAACATTAAGCGCGGTAGCCGCTGCTGCCGCTGCGAGAGCGTTGGCAACTTGATGCATTCCTAAGATTCGAAGCCCTACCGCTTCCCTGCCTTGCGGCGTAACTAAATCAAAATGAGCATAGCCCTCACGATACTCAACATCGGCAGCTCGAATATCAGATTTATTGCTCTCGCCAAATGATAAAACTTTTGCGGAAGTAGTCATAGCCATCTTTGGCGTGAATTCATCGTAACTTCCAAGTACTGCAAAATCTTTTGGAGTAAGTCCGATTACTAT
>JABMMO010000164.1 GCA_013205455.1 Actinomycetota bacterium | reverse complement strand
AATTGTTTTCGCTAAAGGTGTTACATCAGGTTACCTCCCACTTGGTGGCGTGATAATTTCTGATCCAGTAGTAACAACTTTTAATGAGCGAGTTTTCCCAGGTGGCCTTACTTACTCTGGCCACCCATTAGCTTGCGCCACCGCGGTAGCCACTATTGCTGCGATGAAGAGCGAGAAGATGGTGGAAAATGCAGCATTTATTGGCGAAAAGATACTTGGCCCAGGGTTACATGAACTAGCGAAGAAGCATGCCGTCATTGGCGATATTCGTGGCGCCGGAGTTTTCTGGGGAATGGACATGGTTACCGATCGCAATACTCGTGAACCGCTTGCGCCTTATGGTGCCTCTAGTCCAAAAATGAATGAGATTGTTGCAACTTGTAAAAAGAATGGTTTGATGCCATTTAATAACTTCAACCGAATTCACATGGTGCCACCGTGCAACATTTCAGAGAGCGACGCGAAGTTGGGAATCGAACTTCTCTCCAAATCACTCACAGAACTTGGGCTATAGAATCTAACCTGATGACTTCTTTAATATCTGCGCGCTCTCTTACAAAAACCTATGGAGATTTTGTTGCCGTCGACCAGATAAATTTTGAAGTTCGAAAAGGAGAATCATTTGGATTGCTAGGTCCTAATGGCGCAGGTAAATCAACCATCATGCGAATGATTGGCGCCACCCTCCAACGTTCATCTGGCGAACTTGCTGTACTTGGGAAGGATCCAGAAAAGTTTGGACCACAAATTCGAGCACACCTTGGCGTGGTACCGCAACAAGATAATTTAGATAGCGAACTTACGGTTCGAGAAAATTTATATATTTATGGCCGTTATTTTGGGCTCTCCAAAAAATTCCTAACTCCAAAAATTCAAGAGTTGCTTGAGTTTGCCCAACTTGAAGAGAAGCGTGATGTAAAAGTCGAAGCGCTAAGCGGTGGTATGAAGCGACGTTTAACAATTGCGCGTGCGCTAGTTAGCGAGCCAGAAATTCTTATGCTCGATGAACCAACCACCGGCCTAGATCCACAAGCGCGCCATATTCTTTGGGATCGGTTGTTCAGGCTAAAAGAAATGGGCGTAACGCTCTTACTTACTACTCATTTCATGGATGAAGCTGAACAGCTTTGCCAGCGATTAATCGTGATGGATAAAGGCAAAATCATGGCTGAAGATAGCCCTGCTGAGTTAATCCGAAAGTATGTAACTAAAGAGGTATTGGAACTTCGCTTTGGTTCCGATAAGAACTCACTTTACGTGGATGAGTTACGACAAAAATGCGATCGAATCGAACAACTCCCAGATCGAATTCTGCTCTACACAAACGATGGTGAAACTCTTCTTACGGAGATTGTTGGTTCTGGGCTACATCCGATAACTTCATTAGTGCGACGATCTTCGCTAGAAGATGTATTCCTTAGACTTACTGGCCGAAGTTTGATTGAATAAAATGACGTTAGAAGTTGCGCAGCGTGAGGTTTCGAGATTTGGTGCGCTTTATATTGTAGAGGCGCGATTTAAAAATATGTTTAAGTGGCGCTCCGCAATAATTACCGCTGCAATTCTTAATCCAGTTTTATATTTACTTTCAGTAGGAGTTGGAATTGGTTCGCTCGTTGATGCAAAACAAGGTGTCGGTGGAGTTGATGGCGTTCAATACTTAACTTTCTTAGCGCCAGCACTTTTGGCAAGTGCTGCTATCCAAGGTGCTATCGATGAAGTTACTTTCCCAACTCTGCAAGGTTTTAAATGGGCCAAGAATTTCTTTGCTATGAATTCAACTCCAATTACCGGAAACCAAATTGCGCTCGGCGTCTACATCGCTGCGTTATGTCGTACTTTTCTAACAGTTGTGGTTTATTGGTTTATTTTACTAATCGCTGGCGCGCTCCCAACTGGAACTGCATGGCTTGCGATGTTTGTTGCAATGTTGGCCGGTGGCGCTTTTGGATCAATTATGTTATTTATAACATCTAAAGTTGAAAAAGAAGATTTTTTTCTGACCGCGATTGGTCGATTGATAATTATGCCGCTCTTCTTATTCTCTGGAACTTTCTACCCACTTTCTTCAATGCCCCTTATTTTGCAGCCAATTGGCTGGATTTCACCGCTCTGGCACGCTACCGAATTAGGTCGTTATTTAACTTATGGCCATTCGATAAGCGGGTTAATGATTGGAGTGCATTTTATATTTCTTACTTCATTGCTAGCGCTAGGTTTGAAGTTAGCATTTCGCAATTTCACAAAGCGGTTGAGTAAATGATCGCTAAAGGGGCCGTCGCGATTGCTGAAGGAAGAATCGGCAAACCATTAGAGAAATATTATGCGGGCAGAACTCGAGCCCCGCTGCAACGAAGTTTTATCGCTTTCAAGTCCTCAGCTTGGTTAGTTGTGTTATCGGGTTTTGTAGAACCGGTTTTATATCTTTTCTCTTTTGGTTTTGGTGTCGGTGCTCTAATCGGCGGTATAACTGCAACAGATGGTTCCACGATTTCATACGCGGCCTACATTGCGCCAGGATTACTAGCAACCAGTGCGATGAACGGTGCAGTCTACGATTCAACTTGGAACGTCTTTTGGAAAATAAACGAGAGCAAGTTGTATCAGGGAATGCTGGCAACTTCACTTGGGCCATTAGATGTTGCGCTGGGTGAAATCGCGTGGGCGCTACTTCGCGGCCTGATGTACGCAATTGGTTTCATGATTGTAGTAACGCCACTCGGACTAATTGAAAATTGGTGGGGACTTCTTGCAATTCCAGCCGCAGTATTAATTGCGTTTGGTTTTGCTTCATTTGGCATGGCGGCTACTTCTTATATGAAATCTTTCCAGCAAATGAACTATATAAATATGTTGATGCTGCCGATGTTTCTTTTCTCTGGATCTTTTTTCCCACTTACGGTTTATCCAGAGATTGTGCAATGGTTTATAAAGGTATTACCACTTTGGCATGGCATTTCACTAATTAGAGGTTTAACGCTTGGCCAAATCGATAGCTCTATTTTGGTTCACATTCTTTACTTTATTGTGATGATCGCACTTGGACTTTGGTTCACAACTAAGCGATTAAATGCGCTCTTTTTAAGGTAATTCCAGCTCTATCCATTTATTTTTTCTCCTGTTAGCATAAAACAATTATGAATACATATGAAATTGAACGACTTCAATTAATTAGAGCCAACAAAGATAAGCCACGGTTAGATTATTTAAGCGATCGAGGTCGACTAATTCATGGTCCTACCCCACCTGGTGGTTCCGTTCCTTCGCCACGTGAAAGTGATTTAACGCCAACAGAAGTGGAAGAAGTGGTCGAGTTAATTGCAAATGGCAGAAAAACTAGAACTCCAGTAGTTATGCCGGAGCGATTGCGGGCACGATCTTGGAAATCTATGGAAGAAGTTATTTTAAAGCTGGAGTACGCACTCGGATGGGAAGGCGCCGGTTGGAAAGTTGGCGCTGCAAGTTTAGATGTTCGTAAAGCTGAAAATATTCCTAACCCATCTCCTGGTCGGTTATTTACAAGATCAATTATGAAAAGTCCTGCGGAAGTGCCATCTGAGTTTTTTGTAAATTACCGTTTATGCGAATGTGAGTTTGCATTTCAACTTGGCCAGGATTTTCCAGTGCGGGATGAGCCATATAGTGAAGCAGATTTGAGAGCTGGTATTGAATGCTTAGCACCAGTTATTGAGATTGGTGATTCGGTTTTTGAAGATTGGTACAGCGTCAGTGGATATTTTGGCGGCATGTATGACAATGCCGGTGGCGCCGCTTTTGTAGTTGGTAATAAAGTTAAAGATTGGCAAGAGATAGATCTACCAAAAGCAAATATAGATCTTTACGTAAATGGTTCTTACATTAAATCTGGTCAAGGAATTCAAGCTATGGGACATCCGGTAACTAGCCTTACTTGGATGATTAATTGGGTTCGCGAACGCGGCCGACCTGTAGTTGCCGGTGAATATGTAAGTACTGGAACATGTACTGGGCATTGCTTTGTTCAGCCAGGTGATTTAGTAAGCGTAGATTTTGGCGATTTAGGCTTAGTTGAGGCGAAGTTTGTCTAACGCAGAAACAACTTATTCAGCAGCAACTTTGGTAGAAATTGGCACCAAAGTTATTTGCGGAATGGGCGCCCCACTTGAATTAGCGAACGCGGTTTCTAAATCACTTGTGCTCTCTAATCTAGTTGGCCATGACTCGCACGGAATCATTAGGTTGATGGAATATTCCGGCTGGGTTGAATCCGGAAATTTAATTCCGAACGCTTACCCAAAAGTGGAATGGAGTAAAGAAGCTACATCGCTAATTGATGGTGGTTGGGGTTGGGGACAGAGCGCTTCTTACCTTGCAACTGAAACTGTTATCGCGTCGGCACGACAATATGGAACCGCCACGGTTGTCTTAAGTAGAACAAATCATGTAGGCCGGTTAGGTGAATATGTAGATTTAATTTCGCAAGCTGGAATGATGGGAATTGCGTTTTGTAATACTGGTGGACCGATTGTTGCACCATTTGGTGGTGTGAAACGAGTTCTCGGAACTAACCCATATGCATGGTCGCTACCTGGTGCTGATAATTACAATTATGTTTTAGATTTTTCAACCGCGGTTGTTGCAGCTGGAAAAATTATTCTTGCCGGAATGAGCGGTGAAAGTATTGAGCCCGGATCTCTAATAGATAAGAATGGTCAGCCAACAACTAACGCAGCAGATTTGGCAGATGGTGGATCGCTCTTAGCGTTCGGTGGTCATAAGGGTTCTGGGCTTTCAGTCCTCATCGATTTAGCGGCCGGAATTCTCTCTGGAAATATGCCAGCTGCGATCTCGGATAGCGGTTTTGGAAATGGCACCATATTCATGGCGGTAGATATATCGCGTTATGCCACTCCTGAACTTTTTAGATCGGTCGCTTCTCAATTTGAGGCCATCATGCATAACGCCGGGGAGCCTGATCGAGTGCTCTTGCCTGGCGAATTCGAATATAAAACAAAGCTGGATCGAGAGGTAGCTGGGATTTCGGTTAGTTCTGGGGTCCGCGAAAATATCCTCGAAATTGCTGAAAAGTATGGGGTTGACCCGCTCAATTTGCGAAAAATTTCCTAATAATAACCCCGCAAGCCTCTTGTTCTGGGCAAGCGCTTGCCCTAACCTTCTGTAAACCGTTAACCATTAACCGGGGCGGTCTTACCCTAGGAAAGGCAGTAAATGTTAATAAATCGCAAAAATAAAATGATTGCGATTGGAGCAACCCTCGCTCTTGCCCTTACCGGCTTCGTAGGAATCCAGTCCGCAAACGCTGTAACAGGTAAAAACTGTAATTTAAAATCAACACCAAAGAATGCCCAGTGTGATTCCGTTACCTACGGAGCGCTACACCGGGTCAGTTCATTAGACGCAGTTGTTCCAGTCGGTGGGTACACCGAAAGCCAGATGTCTTACGTCGTGGCAGGAATGCTTTATCGGTTTAACGCTAGCGGCTTCCCAGCACGCGATCTCGTCGTAACCGAAACCGTCTCTAACGATTTCCTAACAATTACCCACACCATTAGAACAATTAAATATTCAGATGGCACTCCACTCGTGGCTAATGATGTTGTAAACCAATTCGAACGGTGGGTAAATTCAAAACAATCTGCTTCATACATTTCAAAGGTTGAAAAGGTTGTAGCGAAAGATGATCGCACTTTGGTTTGGACGCTTAAGTCGCCATATGTTGATTTTCATTTCGCATTGGCACAACAGTTTTTAGCTATTCATCCAGCTGGTAAAACAGATACAAAAGAAAAAGCGGCTGCTTACTTCAAAAACCCAGTAAGTGCTGGCCCAATGATGGTCAAGACATTTACCCCAGGAACTGATTTGTTTGTAGTCGTAGCAAATCCTAATTACTGGGCGAAACCCGTCACTAAAGAACTTCGGGTAGTGACAATTCCTGATGCCAATACCCGCCTTGCTGCTTTCCAAGCTGGCACCATTGATTATGTTATGGAACTTCCATTATCTGCAGCTAAATCAAAGTGGGACAAGGCTAAGGTTAAAGTTGGCGCTGCGTTTGACTCCGGTACATTCATGATTGCATTTAATATGGGTGCTGGTCAGAAAAACCCAGCCCTTAAGGATGCTCGAGTTCGCCAAGCAATCTCGCTTGCAATTGATCGAGCAACGATTATGCGCGTAGCGTTTGGTGGATTATCTAAACCAAACTGCGGAATGCAGTTCAATAGAAATAATCCATACTATCTCTGTTCTATCCCTAAAGAAGGAGCTAGAGATACTGCTGCTGCACGTAAGTTGCTAAAAGCAGCTGGTTATGAAAATGGATTTAAACTTTATCTCCATGTGCCAAACCGTGTGCTTTGGCAGGATGCAGTTTCTATCATCAAAGCTAACCTCGCTGTTGTTGGTATCGATGTCACAATAGATATGGTCACACCCGATACAGCTATTAGCCCAATACTTACGGCTAACTCTTGGGATGCGATGTGGTTCGGCAATAACGCTGCTACCCCAATTCTGCAACTAAGTAATTGGTTCTATCCGGGTGGTGTCTGGTCTAATTATGTGAAGCTAACTGATACACAACTTGTTGACACCAAGAGGTTACTCGACGAAGCAGGTGCATCGACTAGCGCAGTTGTAATTAAAGAAAAACTAGCGGCAGTCGAAAAAATCGCATGGGAGCTATCGACTTTTATCCCGATTGGCACCCGCTTTTACGTATCTGGTACTAATTACGCTCCAGGACTAGTACAAGCACTTATGCCAGGTCAGTTGCAATTTGTTGTTACAACTTATCCTGAGTTGCCATTAGATTAATTTTCTTACTGAAAATTTTTCTGATACCGAGGGCTAGTTAGGCGCAAAAGCGCTCAGCTAGATTGTAGGGAGAGTTAACAAGGTAATAGCGAAATTACCTTGTTAACTTTTCTGATTATGAAAACTTGTTCTTGTATTAAATGGAATCAATAGATAAGGAAATGCCCTACCTAATGAAGAATCAATCACTTCGCATACTTATAGGGCGACTAGGTAGGGCTCTCTCAGTTAGTTTCTGGGTCATGATCATCTCGTTTGCAATCATGCGGATTATTCCGGGCGATCCTGCTTCAGCGAGACTAGGTGCAGGCGTTGAACTTGAAGCTATTGAAGAATTAAGAAAAACCCTTAATTTAAATGGAAGCATCTTCAGCCAATTTACCAATTACATTATGGGTTTATTACAAGGAGATCTCGGTACCTCGCTACAAACTGGCCGGACCGTAATTGATATAGTTTCGTCAACTCTCCCGTTAACTTTATATTTAATCATTTTTTCAACCTTCTTTGCACTTCTGCTCTCAATCCCAATTAGTACATCAATTGCTTGGTACGCTAAAGCTCCAATTGTTTATGCTTTTAGAGGTGTCACTGCAGTAATACTTGCCACGCCAAACTTTTTTATTGCAATGATTGGAATTCTGATATT
>JABMMO010000163.1 GCA_013205455.1 Actinomycetota bacterium | reverse complement strand
GACCACCAGGAACAGTTTCAAATGCTGAAATTGCTGGCGAAATAATATTTGCTTGGACGGTATTGATATCTCTAACTACTCCTGCTGACATGGCAGCAATCTATATCAGAGAGTATGATTGGTCTATGAGTAAACATAGAGGTTCCGCTATTTGGACAGGTCCAGTTCCGACTGGTAAAGGTTCTATGAAGTTTGGATTAGGTGGTCCAGAAGTTCCATATAACTTAACTGCCAGAGTTGAAGAAGAGAAAGGCACTAATCCAGAACAGCTAATTGCCGCTGCACATGCTGGTTGTTTCTCAATGGCGCTAACTAGTGATTTAGAAGATGCTGGTATTGATGGAAATTCTGTCACTATTAAAACTGAAGCGACCGCAACTCTAGAAGGTAAAGCTGATGGGTTTTGGATTACCGAAATTCATTTAGTTTGCCGCGGGACCGTGCCAGGTATGAGTGACGCTGATTTCAAAACTTATGCTGAAAAAGCTAAGAAAACTTGTCCAGTTTCGAAACTTTATGCCAGCGCAACCATTACTTTGGATGCTGCGTTAATTTAAGTTTTAAGCTAGTAAATGTTTATTTTTTGCAATAGAAGCAAGTAACCGCTCAATATCTTCACTGTTGTTATAAAAGTGTGGGCTAATTCGGATATTGCTATCGCGCGATGAAATCACCACTTTATCTTGGGCTACCGCTGCAACCATTGCGTGTTCATCGGTAACTTTGACAGCGAGCATTGCAGCATGAAAACCAGCTCCCGCAGGGGTTGCGCACTTTCCGCCAAGTGAAATGATGCCTTCGCGCATTTGATTATGCAAAACCTTGGTATGTGCCCATGCATTATCTAGACCTACTTCAAGTAGTAATCCAAGTCCAGCTTTTGCGGCATAAAGGCTAGGTATTGGCGGTGTGCCAGATTCAAATCTACGAGCATCGATTGCCGGATCATATTTCATAATATCCATAGCAAAAATATCGCGAGCCGCGAACCAACCGGTCATAGTTGGAATGGCTTTCATAACATTCTTCTTATTCACCAACATAAATCCAACGCCAGGGCAGCTCAACATATATTTTAATACGCCACCAACTAAGAAATCTGCACCTAACTCTTCAAAGTTAATTGGAATTGCTCCGGCAGATTGGTAGGCATCAACCAAAACTGGAACACCGCGTGAATGTGCTAGATCAACAATGGCCTTAATGTCGGTCATTGAACCGTTGCGATAACAAACATGGGTTACAGCAACTAGAATCGTTTTATCATCGATAGCCGCCGCAACTTTTGCGATATCCAATTGGTTATCTGCTTCAGCGGGAATATGCACAATTTCCGCACCACGAAGTTCTTGGGCATGTGAAATCTGTCCGATGGTTGGAAATTCCAAACCAGTTGTAACAATCTTGTTTTTACCTTTTGTAAAATCAATTGCACTCATTAAAGAAGAAACGCCTGCAGATGCAGAAGTAGTAATTGCTACTTGATCTGGGGTTGTGCTGAAAATTTTCGCAATAAGTACGCGGACATCTTCTTGACGACCGACCCATTCTTCCCAGAGGGAGCCACGTTCATCCATTCCATCTAAATAATGATTGAATGCAGATCGAACTTCGTGAGAGAGCGCACCTTGGGAGCAACTATTTAAGTAAGCAACCGATCCAAAAATTGGAAACCGATCACGATACTTTGCAGCGGTATCAAGAGCCATAGGCCAATTCTCCCCTTTTTACCTTCCTTATGTGAACTGTAACCTTATAAAGTGCCTTAGGTCACATGGAATGTTATCGAATATTTATCTGCCAATACTTGAAAGCGCGTTGCAATAGGAGAAGTATCGCTCTCACTTATCACAAGTTGCCCTCAATAATGAGGTCAAAAGATAATAAATATAGGGAGAACATAAATGAAATTTACAAAAAGATTAGCGATTGGATTTGTGGTGCTCGCGCTCGCGCTAACTGGCTGTTCCAGTAGTAGCGAAGAGGCTGTCGATTGCACCGAGCCAATTCTGATTGGTGCAGCAATGGCACAAACTGGATTCATGTCCCCATTTGATGGTCCAGCTTTGACCACCGCACAGATCGCAGTCGATAAAATTAATGCTGCGGGTGGCGTTAACGGATGTCAGCTAGTTTTAGAAGCTGTTGATACCGAAACAAATCCTGATAAAGGACAACAAATTGCTACTGATCTCATTGCTAAAGGCGCAAAACTACTTCTCGTTACCTGCGATGCTGATATCAATTTAAAGTCTTCTCAAGTTGCTAACGATGCTGGAGTTCTCGTAATTGCTCCATGCGTTGGTTCAACCGCAATGGGTCCAGATAATGGACTTGATCTTGGTTATTCTCTTGGCTCTGCCGTACCTGGTGAAGCTGCGATTATGGCTGAGTATGCATATGAGAAACTTGGTCAGACTGCAACACTCTTTAAAGATATGTCTATCGCATACACAACAAGCCAATGCGATGCTTTCGAAACACGATTTAAAGAACTTGGTGGAACTGTGAAATCAGTTCAACAATTCAGCCAAACTCAAGCTGGTGCACTCGATAAGCCAGTTAAAGCACAGGTTGCCAATGCTAAGAAAGATGCAGCTGGCGTAATTGCACTTTGCTCTTATCCAGGTGGTGGAGCCGAAGCTCTTGCAGCAATTCGTGCTGGTGGCCTAAATACTCCAGTTATTTCTGGCTTTGGACTTGACGGTGCTTTCTGGTTAGGTGCTGTTCCAAATCTAAGTAACTTCACAACAGTTACTTACGCCTCGGTATTTGGCGATGACTCAAATCCAAAGGTAGTAGAACTTCTTGCTGCTTTTAAGGAAAAAACTGGTCAAGACGCTGCTACAGGTGGACTGATTACTGGTGCATCAGCAATTGAAGCGTTTGCGTTAGCTGCAACACGCGCTGGTTCATTTGACGGTGCAGCAATGGCTGCAGAAATGAATAAGTTTGCCAACGAAGATTTAACCGCTGGCCCAACTTCATTCACAGACACTCTGCACGTAAACGTTTCCCGCCCAATGGCAGTTATAACTGTCACTGACGGAAAGCATGCATTTGTAGAATATCGCGCAGCAGTAAAGCCAACCTTCCCAACTAAGTAATTTAGTTTGAGGTTGTAATAATTAAATAAATAGAGGTGTGTGACCAAAAGTCACACACCTCTATTTTCATTATATTAGGCTGTGTCGCATCGGAGAGGTGGTAGGTGGTGGAAAGTTCGTTTAGCGCAACTGGTATTAGTAAATCTTTTGGTGCGCTTAAAGTTTTAGAGAATGTATCTATCACAATTAACTCTGGTGAGATGGTTGGTTTGCTTGGACCGAATGGTGCCGGGAAAACAACATTTATAAATATTGTTGCAGGTTATGAACATCAAGATAGCGGATCAGTTTCACTTGATGGAAACTCTCTTGATGGAATGGCCCCGCATAATCGAGCCCGCATTGGTTTAGCTAGAACTTTTCAATCTGGAAGACTTTTTTCAAATTTGTCAGTATCGGAAAATATCGCACTAGGTGCCCTTGGGTTGGGTATTTCGGCCAAAATCGCAAATGAGCGCACCAACTCCATTTTAGAGATTTTAAATTTGGAACCGCTAGCTAACCTAAATGCCGGAAGCATCTCTCATGGAAATGCGCGCCTGGTTGGACTTGCCAGAGCGGTGGCTGCAAATCCGAAATATTTAATTATGGATGAGCCTGCAGCCGGACTGAATGAACATGAAGTTCCACATTTGCTTGAAGCGCTATCTAAAATAAATAAGGACTTAGGTTGTGGAATGTTTTTAGTAGAACACAATGTTGGGCTTGTCGCGAAGGCATGTAGCAGGGTGGCTGTACTAAACACTGGAAATCTTATTTTTGATGGCACTCCATTTGATGCGCTAAATAATGATGCGGTTAAGACTGCTTATTTGGGCGATACCTCACTTGAAGAAACTGAAGAAAGTAGTAAAAAATAATGTCGCTTCTTGAAATTAATGACTTATATTCCGGATATGGAAAAGTAGAAGTCTTATTCGGTATTTCTTTTAAAATTGAACCAGGAAAATCTCTTGGAATTGTGGGACCAAACGGCGTTGGTAAATCAACTCTACTAAAGACTATTGTGGGAGAAATCCAACCAAAGTCTGGATCTATAAAATTGGGCGGAACCGAAATTAAAGGAAAAAATCCAGAAGATATTGTGCGATTGGGACTCTGTTTAGTTCCCGAAGGCCGTCAAATATTTGGCGGATTAAGTGTCACTGAAAATCTCCAACTTGGGCTTACTGGTCGAAAAGATAAGTCCACTAGTAAAAAGGCGCTAGATAAAGTTAAAGAAATTTTTCCAGTTTTGACTTCGCATGCGAAGCATCAAGCAGGAATGTTAAGTGGCGGCCAACAACAACAGTTAGCAATCGCAAGAGCAATTATCGCGGATCCAAGAATCTTATTGCTAGATGAACCTAGTTTAGGTCTCTCTCCAACAGTAATTAAGGATGTTTTTGATCAACTTAAATCGATAATTTCCAATGGCACCTCTGTAGTTATCGTCGAACAAAGGGCTCATTTAGTAACTAGCTTTGCTGATGAAACTTTAATAATGAGAAATGGCAAGATTCAAGCAAGAATTACACCAGAGGATGCAAAAGACGAATTGAAGTTAAAGCACGCTTACTTTGGATCGGATAACTAAATGGTTCAAGCCATACTAGATGCGATTAGCCTCGGCGGAACATATGCACTTGCAGCCTTAGGTTTGGGGTTGGTATTCGGTGTTATGCGTTTAGTTAATTTTGCGCACGCTGAATTAATCACAATTTCTGCCTACATCCTCGTTGTTACTAATGACCTACCTTTAATTGTAAGTTTCATAATTGCTGCGGTTGTAACTGCGTTATTGGCGGTCGCGATGGAACTTTTAATTTATCGAAGGCTTCGGGGAACGGGGCCAGCAATCATGTTGATCGCATCTTTTGGGCTTTCAGTGTTACTGCAGCGCGTTTATGAATTGATTTTTGGAGCTTTACCTAAATCTGCGGCAATTGCACCATGGATGAGCGGTGAAGTTAAAGTTGCTGGAGCATCAGTCACAATTTCTAGTATTGCAACGGTAGTAATTACCGTCGTAATTTTATTAATAGCTGGATATCTAATTGAACGAACTTCTTTAGGTTTACAACTTCGTGCAGCAGCGATCGATTTCAAAACTGCACGCTTGCTTGGGGTTCGCTCTAATCGATTGATCGCTTCCGCATTTGCGATGAGCGGCGTTCTTGCTGCAATTGTGGGATTCATCGTCGTAGTCGAAAACCCGCAAGTTTCGCCGATGTATGGCGTCAACATAACAATTCTGGCGCTTGTTGGAATAGTTATCGGAGGAATATCTTCGCTTAGAGGATCTGCTCTCGGTGGGTTCATAGTTGGCGTGATTCTTAGTTTGCTAAATACTTTTCTGGGAAATGCACGGGTTTATGCGTATTCATGGTTATTCCTTTTGGTATTAATAATTCTTCTAGTTAGACCTGGTGGAATCATGAGTAAAGCTAATGAAATGGAGAGAGTCTGATGAAAAAAATCAAAAACATCAGTGGCATTACTCACTTTTCATTAACTGAACTTTTAGGTCCAGCACTAATTCTTATTGTTTTTTCCTGCTTAATAGGTTTTAGTTCAGCAAGCTTGATGCTTACGGTTCAATTGGCGCTTTGCTATTTTGTAATGGTGCTTGCTTTACAAGTTTTCGTAGGAAATTCTGGCGTTCTTTCATTTGGACATGGCGCTTTCGCGATGTTAGGAGCATTTGTCTCTGGTCTACTAACAGCGCCGGTCCGTATTAAAAATAATGCGTTATCTATGACCGATTTATTGCAATCAATCGCAGATATTCAAGTTAATCTTTATCTGAGTTTATTGATTGCTGCAATTGTTGGTGGCGTAGTTGCAGGAATTACTGGAGTTTTCTTAATGAGATTAAATGGTCTTGCAGCCGGAATCGCAACTTTCGCTTTGTTAGGTGTTGCTTACAATTTCTTTTTCAACAATACGAAATTCGGCCCAGGCTCTCAAGCGCTACCAGGTGTTCCCAAATTTCAGAATTTATTCATTCCGCTGCTATTAGCTTTGTTGGCTTTGGTACTTGTTTATCTATTGAATGTATCTAGTATCGGTAGAACGCTAAGGGCAACTCGCGAAGATAATTTAGCAGCGCCTGCTCTTGGAATAAACATTATTCGGGTTAGAAGAATTGCCTTTGCGCTCTCTGGAGCACTTGCTGGCTTGGCTGGCGCTATGTACTCACATGTAGCGGGAACCGTTCAAGTGCAAGATTATTACTTAGGCTTCACATTTCTGACACTTTCAATGTTGGTAATTGGCGGTAGCGGCAGTATTTGGGGTGCGCTTGTCGGCACTCTACTTGTGATCTCAGTCGGACAAGTTTTGCTGATGATGGAACAAGGTAAAGCTATCTTTGGATTATCAATTGATTTACCTAACGGTGCTAGGGCAATTTTCATTGCCGCCACTTTAGTTGTGGCTCTTTTATGGCGATCTTCAGGGGTAACAAATGGGAAAGAATTTGCGTTTCCTAATTTTAAGAAAAAGTCTAACTAGGCATCAATCTGCCGCCGTTAACATCTAAAACAGTTCCAGTCATATAAGAAGCGGCATCGCTAGCTAGGAATAAAACTGGTTGAACGCATTCGTCTATTTCGGGCATCCGCTTTAACGGTATGGCGTTTAAAACTTCATTCCGCTCAGATTCGGCAAGTGCATCGAACATTCCTTGCAACCGTCCAGTTAAGAAAAGTCCTGGCGCAATTGCATTTACTCTAATTTTGTCAGCGCCGACTTCGCGCGCAAGCCTGCGAGTTAAACCTAGAATGGCAGATTTTGCAGCGGCATATGGAACGCCAGTTACTGGGCTTGCGCCACGACCACCAATCGAAGAAAAAGTAACGATAGAACCGCCGCCAGCTTTTTTCATATGTTCTATTACCGCACGCGCACAATTAAAAGTTCCTTTTACATTTACATCTAGAACTAAATCAATGTCGGCTTCGCTAATCTCATTTAAATCGCGCGGTGTGCCCAGCGATCCGCCAGCTGCTGCAATTAAAATATCAACCCGGCCAAATTTTTCAGCGACTGCATCAACCGCTTTCTTGACTGCAGCATCATCGCGCACATCAACGACCTCTCCAATTACCTTTGAGCCAGAAGTAGAAAAAGCGGCGACACTCTTTTGTAGGGTCTCTTGGTCGGTATCAAATATCGCAACCATTGCGCCTTCGTTAAGCAGCGCTTCCACAACAGCAGAACCAATCCCACCGCTGCCCCCAGTAACGATTGCGGCTTTGCCATTAAATCTCGGACTGAACATGTAGTAACCCTAATCACTATCTCTGGCAGAAGTAAGTAAGTAACCCTATTCTTGGCACGGTTATTATCCCTTGACTGTAATTCGAAATGTTGCAAATGGGGAAAAGGTAAAGGAGAGCAAATGAAGATTCTTTCAATTGGTGGCGGTGCCGCTGGCCTTTACTTTGGTATTTTAATGAAGAAGCAGAACCCAGCCCATGAAATCACGGTAGTGGAACGAAATCGCCCGTATGACACTTTTGGTTGGGGCGTTGTTTTTTCGGATCAAACCCTTAGCAATTTTGTCCGCGCCGATGAAAAAACCGCTCGTGAGATTTTAGGATCTTTTAATCACTGGGATGACATTGATGTGCGGATCGATGATGAAAGTTTTATCTCTGGCGGCCACGGTTTTTGCGGAATCGGTCGCAAGCGATTGCTTAATATTTTGCAGACACGTTGTGAAGAACTTGGCGTAAATTTAGTTTTTGAAACAGATGTCAAAGATGATCAAGAAATGGCTGCTAAATATGATGCTGATTTGGTGATAGCGGCTGATGGTTTAAACAGTGCAATCCGAACCCGCTACGCTGAAACTTTCAAGCCAGATATTGATACTCGAATCTGCCGCTTCGTTTGGCTCGGTACCAAGAAGATGTTTAAAGATTTTACCTTCTTATTTAAAGAGACTGAATTTGGTTGGTTCCAAGCCCATGTTTATCAATTTGATGGTGATACCTCAACTTTTATTGTCGAAACTCCCGAAGAGGTATGGAAAAAAGCCGGACTTGAGGATATGTCGCAAGAAGAAGCTGTTGCATTCTGTGAAAACTTATTTAAAGAACATCTTGATGGTGCAAAACTTCTTACAAACGCAGCGCATTTAAGAGGGTCGGCTATTTGGATTAAATTCCCTAGAGTTATCTGCCAAGAGTGGATTCATTGGAACACTATTAATCAAAAGAAAGTCCCAACCATTTTGATGGGCGATGCGGCTCATACTGCGCACTTCTCTATTGGGTCAGGCACAAAATTAGCGATGGAAGATGCGATTGAACTAGCACGCTCATTCGAGACTCTTGCTGCGGGTTCTGGTGATAGTTCAGTAAACCTAGAATCAGTACTAAAAACTTACCAAGATTTGCGATCTGTAGAAGTTTTAAAAATCCAGAACGCAGCCCGTAACGCTATGGAGTGGTTTGAACATATAGATCGCTACACCCGACTTCCTGCGGAGCAATTCAATTATTCGTTACTAACTAGATCTCAACGGATCAGCCATGAAAATTTACGAGTACGCGATGCTAACTTCTTAGATGGATATGAACGTTGGTATGCGGAAAAAGCTTTTGCCGATGCTGGTGTACCGCTTCCAAAGTCCGGTAGCCAAATCCCACCGATGCTCACACCATTAAAAGTTCGTGATGTAGTTCTAAAAAATCGCATTGTGGTTTCGCCGATGGCGCAATATTCAGCTGACGACGGTATGCCTGCTGATTATCATCTTGTGCATTTAGGTGCGCGTGCAATGGGTGGCGCAGGATTGGTATTTACTGAAATGACTTGCGTTACCGCAGATGCTCGAATCACGCCTGGATGCCCAGGTATGTACACCCCAGAACACACTGCCGGCTGGAAACGAATTGTAAATTTTGTTCACGAAAATTCCGAGGCCAAGATTGCGATACAAATTGGTCATGCTGGTGCAAAGGGTGCAACTAACTTACCCTGGGAAGGAATTGATAAACCAGTTGCAAGTGGCGGCTGGGAATTAATTTCAGCATCACCACAACAATATTTAGCAGGCGTTTCTCAAACTTCGAAAGCTATGACTCGCGAAGATATGGACCGAGTTAAAGCTGACTTTGTTCGCGCCACTAATGCTGGAGCTGAGGCTGGTTTCGATTGGCTAGAACTGCACGCTGCACACGGCTATTTAATTTCTTCATTTATTTCCCCACTAACCAATCAACGTACCGACGAATACGGCGGTTCATTAGAAAATCGTCTCCGTTATCCGCTAGAAGTTTTTAACGCAGTCCGCGCCGCCTGGCCAGCTGGTAAACCAATCAGCGTACGTATCTCTGCGCATGATTGGGTAGAAGGTGGAATTACCCCAAAAGATGCCGTTGAAATAGCGCGCGCATTTAAAGCTGCTGGGGCAGATGTTATTGACTGTTCTTCGGGACAGGTATCGAAGGAAGAGAAGCCAGTTTATGGTCGCATGTTCCAGACTCCATTCTCAGATCAAATCCGAAACGAAATTGGCATAAAAACCATCGCAGTTGGCGCAATATCTGAGGCAGACCATGCAAATACGATTATTGCTGCGGGTCGCGCCGATCTATGTGCAATAGCCCGTCCGCATTTAGCTAATCCCGCATGGACCCTGAATGAAGCCGCAAAAATCGGTTATCTAGATGTGAAATGGCCAAAACAATATGTATCAGCAAAAGTCCAGCTCGAGCGAAATCTAGAACGCGAAAAGATGGCAGCTGAAGCAGCTCGTTCACTTATGACTTATGCAGAAATCACGGCAAAGTTTGAAGAGAGCTAAGCCTTAAAGCAACGCTCTTAACTTCTCGCCAGTTTCATCAGATAGCGCCGCACTTCGCAACGT
>JABMMO010000162.1 GCA_013205455.1 Actinomycetota bacterium | reverse complement strand
TGCACTTATTTGTGGCGTAACTTGGCAATCTATAAATCTAGCGAGCACAACTTTCTCTAGCGAATTATCTTTGATTTCTGCAATCGCTTGCGAAACGCGCGCTTGCCACTCGACGCCGTTGCTACCGCTCCACCGCAATTCTAATGGCTTTTTATCGGTGCTTATTTGAGAGAGTTTTGGTTGTGGTTTATTTCCAATCCAACTTATCCATGATTTACCTTTTTTCTCACCAATCACCACCTTTGGAATTATTAATATCGAGTCTTCAGTTTCCGAGAATGCAAACGAGGAAAAGAGTATTGGGCCAGTTCCGCTGCCTAATACGTTGTTTTCGATATCAAAATTCTGTAATTCATTCCGCCACCATGCGCGAGCCTTCTCAAAACGCTCTGGGCCCGAAACTACGAACCTTTTATATTCACCGAAACCAATTAAGCCGTCGCCGCCGCGCACCCAAGCAGAAATTGCACTTTCGTTTTCAATACTGATTTCAAGTAGGGCAGGGTGATCACCAAGAAGTTCGGTGGTGAATCTTTGATTCATGAAAGTCTCCCTAATAGCCGCTTAGCGCACCCTTGAATTTGTAGGTCAGCGTACTACGCGCAAAGATAGGAGGGTGACTAAGGAAAATGGTAAACGGGCGGATCTTAATAAGAACCCTGATGAGGTAGCTGCCATGTTCGATGGTGTCGCACGGCGCTATGACATTGCTAACGACATTCTTAGTTTAGGTAGAACTCGTGCTTGGCGAAAGAAAGTTAAGAATTTAATTGCACCAACGACCGGAATGCAGATTCTTGATTTAGCTGCCGGGACTGGTTCATCAAGTGAACCGTTGGCAAAAGCTGGTGCATCTGTAACTGCGCTAGATTTTTCGGAGGGCATGTTGGCTGCTGGCAGAAAACGTCGTCCTTATATCAATTTTGTTTTAGGTGACGCACTTGCGTTACCGTTTGAAAAAAATTCATTTGATATAACAACTATTTCGTTTGGATTAAGAAATACAAATAATTTTGACAAAGCGCTATCTGAAGCGCTTCGCGTGACCAAACTGGGCGGCCGATTATTTATCGTGGAATTCTCGGAGCCAACTTTCAAGCCATTTCGATATATCTATATGGAATATTTGATGCGAGCCCTCCCTTGGATAGCTAAACGCGCAACTTCAAATCCGGAGGCATATATCTATCTAGCAGAATCGATCCGAGCCTGGCCAAATCAGCGCGATTTAGCGCGGCGAGTAGTGGCTGCGGGCTGGTCTGATGTGCATTTTAAGAACATGACGGGTGGGGTTGTCGCAGTTCACATTGGCACTAAGGCTCGTTAATTTCGCCATATTTAACGGCTCGCCTAGGATTATGAACTGTGAACCCATATATTCCAATTCTAGTTATCGGAGCCTTGGGGCTCGGGTTCGGAGTATTTTCAGTTGTGGCGGCCACTCTAACTGGCCCAAAACGCTATAACCGCGCTAAAGCTGCAGCATATGAATGTGGCATTGAGCCAAGCCCACAAGCACAGGGCGGCGGACGGTTTCCCGTCAAATATTTCTTAACCGCAATGCTCTTTATTATTTTTGATATTGAAATAGTTTTCTTATATCCATGGGCAGTTTCATTTAATCAACTTGGGCTATTTGGTCTCGTTGAAATGGTGCTATTTATCGGCACCGTCTTCGTTGCATACGCATATGTATGGCGACGCGGCGGACTGGAATGGGATTAATTGTGGGTTTAGAAGAAAAATTACCAAGCGGATTTCTTTTAACATCAGTTGAAAAACTTGCGGGTTACATGCGCAAGAACTCACTTTGGCCAGCAACATTTGGATTAGCTTGCTGCGCGATCGAAATGATGGCAGCTGGCGGTGGCCGTTATGACTTAGCTCGATTCGGTATGGAAGTTTTCCGTGCATCGCCAAGGCAGGCTGACTTGATGATTGTCGCTGGCCGAGTTTCTAACAAGATGGCTCCGGTACTTCGACAAATTTATGATCAAATGGCTGCACCAAAATGGGTAATTGCAATGGGTGCTTGCGCATCATCAGGTGGAATGTTTAATAATTATGCGATTGTGCAAGGTGTTGATCACATCGTTCCAGTAGATATTTATCTACCCGGATGCCCACCACGTCCGGAGATGCTGATGGATGCGATTTTGAAGTTACATGATCACATTGGAGATTCAAAGCTCGGCGTTAACCGCGAAAAAGTAATCCGTGAAGTTGAAGCTGCTGCGCTCGCTGCAGTGCCTACTCACGAACTTCCACTATTTGGATCGCGTGCATGAGCCACGATAAAACCTTAAATAACGGCGCTTTTGGCGTATCTGGAACTGGCGATACATCAGGTTACGGCGGACTCGTTAAAAGCAAAGTAAAGCTTGGATCTTCAGAGCGGCCATTTGGAAGTTATTTTGATGAAGTTGCAGATGAACTAGAACGCGCGTTTCCAGAATTTAACGACGCAATCGAAAAGGTGATCGTTGATCGTGATGAGTTGACGTTGCATGTAAAAGCTGCACACCTATTTGAAACCGCAACGAAACTTCGCGATACTGAAACTTTGAGATTCGAACAATGCATGGGCGTAAGTGGTGCGCATTATCCAGAAGAAAAAAATCGCGAACTCCATGCGATTTATCATTTACTTTCTATGACGCACAATCGACGAATTCGAATTGAAGTTTCTATCCCAGATGCAAATCCACACCTGCCTTCACTTGTTGAAGTTTGGGCGGGATGCAATTGGAATGAACGTGAAACATTCGATATGTTCGGAATAATTTTTGATGGGCACCCAGCCTTAACTCGCATCTTGATGCCAGATGATTGGCCAGGACATCCGCAACGAAAAGATTATCCACTTGGCGGAATTGACGTTGAATATAAAGGCGCAGTCGTGCCACCTCCTAGCGATCGGAGGGAGTACCGATGACGCAAGATCCATATGCATCCGCACGTGAAACCACTGAAGGAACTGTCTATTCTGTAACGGGTGGCGATTGGGATTCAGTCGTAACTGAAATTGGCGCAACTAAAGAAGAACGAGTTGTTGTAAACATGGGGCCACAGCACCCATCAACTCATGGCGTACTTCGATTAATTTTGGAACTTGAAGGCGAAACCGTTACTGAAACTAGATGTGGAATCGGATATTTACACACTGGCATTGAGAAGAATTGTGAATACCGGAATTGGACCCAAGGAGTAACTTTTGTAACCCGCATGGATTATTTGGCGCCACTATTTAATGAAGCGGCCTATTGCCTAGGCGTTGAGAAATTACTTGGGATTACTAATGATGTAACCGAACGGGCAAGTGTAATTCGAGTATTAATGATGGAGCTAAACCGTATTTCTTCACACATGGTTGCGCTAGGAACTGGCGCACTAGAACTTGGCGCACTTTCCCCAATGATTTTTGCTTTTAGAGAGCGCGAATTAGTCCTAGATATTTTCGAGATGGTTTCTGGACTTCGCATGAACATGGCCTACATCCGTCCAGGTGGCGTCGCGCAAGATTTGCCAGAACACGCAACTTCAAAAATTCGCGAAACCATAAAAGAATTACGCATTAATTTCAAAGATAATGCCAAACTTCTCATTGGAAACACAATTTGGCTTAAGCGCACAAAAGATATTGGGATTCTAGATTTAGCTGGTTGTACAACTTTGGGTATTACTGGCCCGGTCCTTCGTGCCACCGGAATGCCTTGGGATTTACGTAAAACCCAACCATATTGCGGTTACGAAAATTATGATTTTGATGTAATTACGGCTGACACCTCCGATGTTTATGGCCGATTCTTGATTCGGATGAACGAACTAGAACAATCGCTAAGAATTATTGAACAAGCTTGTGACAAGTTAGATGTTCTTGAGGGACAACCAGTAATGGTTGCGGATAAGAAAATTGCATGGCCATCACAACTTACGCTTGGTGGGGATGGAATTGGTAATTCACTAGATCACATCCGCAAGATCATGGGAACTTCGATGGAATCTTTGATTCATCACTTTAAATTAGTAACTGAAGGTTTCCGAGTTCCAGCTGGCCAGGTTTATAGCGCCGTAGAATCACCTAGAGGTGAGCTTGGCGTGCATTTAATTTCAGATGGCGGAACTCGCCCTTATCGAGTGCACTTTAGAGACCCATCATTTAATAACCTGCAATCAACAGCCGCGATGTGTGAAGGTTCGCAAATTGCGGACATTGTTGGCGCGGTAGCTTCGATTGATCCAGTTATGGGAGGCGTCGATCGCTAATGCCATTTACAAATGAAGATTTCACCGTGATGGATTCGATAATTAATCGTTACCCTCGCAAACGTTCCGCGATCATGCCGTTATTGCATTTCGCACAGGCTCGTGACGGTTATGTAACGAATGAATCAATCGAAACAATTGCACAAAAATTAGATTTAGAAACCGCTGAAGTTAATGCGGTTGCAAGTTTTTACACCCAATATAAACGCAAACCAGTCGGTGAATACCATGTTGGTGTCTGCATAAACACACTGTGCGCAGTCATGGGCGGGGATGCAATTTACGAAGGTTTGAAAGAACATCTTGGAGTTGAAAATAATTGTGTAACTAAAGATGGCAAAGTTTCGTTAGAACGAATTGAATGCAACGCAGCTTGTGATTATGCCCCAGTAGTTATGGCTAATTGGGAGTTTTATGACAACCAAACCGTGCAATCCGCAAAAGATTTAGTTGATAGCATGCGTAATGGAAATCCACTAGCACCAACTCGTGGACCAAATGATTTACCAACTTGGCGGGAAAATTCGGCAGTACTAGCTGGTATAAGTGATGGTCGCTTTGGTGAAGGTGTCTCTGCTGGCGAACCTTCGCTGCTTGGATTAAAACTTTCAAAGGTG
>JABMMO010000161.1 GCA_013205455.1 Actinomycetota bacterium | reverse complement strand
TTAGTAATTCCACGGGGAAGCGCTGGCTTAATCCGAATGGTTGTAGATGAATCAACTGTACCTACGATCGAAACGGGTGCCGGCGTTTGTCATGTCTATGTAGATGAGTATGCAGATTTAGCCAAAGCGCTACCAATCACGTTAAATTCAAAGACAAATCGACCAAGCGTTTGCAATGCTGCTGAGACTTTACTAGTCCATGAAAAGAACGCTAAGAACTTTTTGCCAGTGGCTTTATTAGCTTTAGATAAAGCTGGCGTTAAATTGCATTGCGATAACGCAACACTTGCGTTGGCGAAAGAATTAGGAATTAACGCGACTTTAGCTACCGAAGAAAATTGGCATACTGAATATGGAACTCTTGAAATGAATGTTGGGATTGTGCCTTCGTTAATTGCAGCTGCCGACCATATTGCTAAATTCGGCACCAACCACACCGAAGCGATTGTCACTGAATCGAAAGAAAACGCAGATAGATTCATTGCGCTTTCAGATTGCGCCGCAGTGATGGTTAATGCTTCAACAAGATTTACTGATGGCGAAGAGATGGGTTTCGGCGCCGAAATTGGAATTTCAAATCAGAAATTACATGCTCGCGGTCCAATGGGGTTGGAAGAGATGACAACCACAACTTGGATTGTGACTGGCACTGGGCAGATTAGGTAAGGTTCGCACATGGCTGGAATTTCACGCGATGATGTCGCAAACCTCGCTCGGCTAGCGCGAATCGATATGGCCCCAGCGGAGTTAGATCACTTAGCTTCCGAACTCGGGGTAATTCTCAATGCAGTTGCGCGCGTGCAAGAAGTCGCTGGCCAAGATGTGCCACCAACTTCACACCCACTGCCACTTCAAAATGTTTATCGTAAAGATGAAGTGGCTCCGAGTTTAACTCCGGAAGCTGCACTTTCAGCAGCGCCAGCAAGTGAAGCACAACGTTTCAAAGTGCCAAAAATTCTCGGTGAAGAAGCGTAACGATGATAATTAAAAGAAACGCTGCAGATATGGCTGTTGCACTTGCAAGTGGAGAAACCTCGAGCGTTGCACTTACGCAAGCCCATTTAGATCGAATTGCTGAAGTAGATAAAGATGTACACGCATTCCTGTACGTAGATTCGGAAGGCGCGTTGGCACAAGCTGCACTTGCTGATAAGAAACGAGCAGCTGGTGAAAAACTTTCTCCGTTAGCCGGCATACCGTTAGCTCTAAAAGATGTAATGGTACAAAAGGGCATTCCAACAACTTGTGGTTCCAAGATGTTAGAAGGATGGCGTCCGCCTTATGACTCAACAGTTGTAAGTAAATTGCGCGCCGCAGATGTTGTGATTCTTGGTAAAACTAATATGGATGAATTTGCAATGGGTTCTTCTACGGAAAACTCTGCATATGGCCCAACCCATAATCCTTGGGATCTTTCTCGAATTCCTGGTGGTTCTGGTGGAGGTTCATCTGCATCGCTTGCTGCATTCGAAGCGCCACTTGCGATTGGTACCGATACTGGTGGATCAATTCGCCAACCTGCAGCAGTAACCGGAACAGTTGGCGTGAAACCAACTTACGGTGGCGTTTCTCGTTATGGATTAGTTGCGTTTTCATCCAGCCTTGATCAGGCTGGCCCATGCGCCCGCACCGTTTTAGATGCCGCTTTGTTACATGAAGTTATTGCTGGACACGATCCGAAAGATTCGACCAGTATAAATGCACCAGTACCCGCAATTGTTTCTGCTGCTAAGAGTGGAAATGTAAAAGGGTTAAAGATCGGCGTAATTAAAGAGTTACAAGGTGAGGGTTATCAAGCTGGCGTTCTAAATAGATTTAATGAATCTCTTGAACTGCTTGCTGGACTTGGCGCTGAAATTGTTGAAGTTTCCTGCCCATATTTTGAATATGCGCTAGCTGCTTACTATTTGATTGCGCCAAGTGAATGTTCTTCAAATTTAGCTCGCTTTGATGCGATGCGTTACGGAATTCGGGTAGGAGATGCGAGCGGAGTATCAGCTGAAGAAGTTATGAACCTGACCCGCGAAGTTGGTTTCGGCCGCGAAGTTAAGCGCCGAATTATTCTAGGAACTTATGCGCTCTCAAGTGGTTATTATGATGCTTATTACGGAAGTGCTCAAAAAGTTCGCACTTTGATCAAACAAGATTTTGATAAGGCATTCTTGAAATCTGATGTATTAGTTTCGCCAACTGCACCAACAACTGCATTCAAAATTGGCGAAAAAGCTGATGATCCGATTGCGATGTATTTAAACGACATTGCGACCATCCCAGTCAATATGGCAGGAATCTGTGGCATGTCACTGCCAAGTGGTTTAGCTGACGAAGATAATTTGCCGGCAGGTTTCCAAATTATGGCTCCAGCTATGAAAGATGATCGCCTTTATAACGTAGGGGCTGCGCTAGAAGCTGCGCTGCTAAGTAAATGGGGCGCTCCAATACTTTCGCACGTTTCTGGTTTAGGAGCCCACGCATGAGTTTGAAATATGAGGATGTGATTGAAAAGTACGAACCAGTACTTGGTTTGGAAGTTCACGTTGAATTAGGCACCGCTTCAAAGATGTTCTGTGGTTGCAACACAATTTTCGGCGCTGAGCCAAATACCCAAACTTGTCCAGTCTGTTTAGGTTTACCTGGCGCGCTTCCAGTTGTAAATGAGAAAGCAATTGAGTACACCATCATGATTGGGCTAGCTTTAAATTGTTCGATCGCGCCGTTTAGCCGTTTTGCCCGGAAGAATTACTTCTATCCAGATATGCCGAAGAATTTTCAAACTTCACAATATGACGAGCCAATCTGCGTAAATGGATTTCTAGATGTCGAGATTGATACCGACGAGGGAATTAAGACATTTCGCGTTGAAATTGAACGGGTTCATATGGAGGAAGACACTGGTAAATCGCTACATATGGGCGGTGCTACTGGACGAATTCATGGAGCGGATTACTCACTTTTAGATTACAACCGAGCTGGAATTCCGTTGGTTGAGATCGTTACCAAGATTGTGCCAGGAACTGGTAAATACGCACCAGAAGTTGCGCGTGCATATGTTGCCGAACTTCGCGACATCCTTCGCTCGCTAAATGTTAGCGATGTAAAAATGGAGCAAGGTTCACTTCGTTGTGATGCCAACGTTTCGCTTCGATTAATCGGCAGCGATGTACTTGGAACTAGAAGTGAAACTAAGAATGTGAACTCACTTCGTTCGGTAGAACGCGCAGTACGCGGCGAAATGATCCGACATGCAGAGTTATTAAATAAAGGGGAGCGAGTCGTTCAAGAGACTCGCCACTTCCAAGAAGAGAGCGGTTTAACTCGTTCCGGTCGTTCCAAAGAACAAGCTGAGGATTATCGTTATTTTCCAGAACCAGATTTAGTTCCGATCGTGCCAGATGCAACTTGGATTGAAACGCTCCGTGCTGCACTTCCAGAAAAACCTTCGATACATCGCAAACGTTTGCAAGAGGCTTGGTCAGTTCCAGATAAGGAAATGGCGTCGATGATCAATGCTGATGTTTTAGAGATAGTTGAGGCGACTGTAAATCTTGGGGCTGATCCTGCAAAAGCACGTGGCTGGTGGCTTGGTGAAATTGCAAGAATTGCAAATGAGAAAGAAGTTGCAGCTACCGATCTTCCGATTACACCAAAAGATGTTGCTGAAATTGTCGCACTAGTTGCCGCAGGCGAGTTAACCGATAAATTAGCTCGCCAAGTTATTGAAGCTGTAATTGCTGGCGAAGGTCGGCCAAGTGAAGTAATTGAAAAGCGTGGCATCAAGGTTGTCTCTGATGATGGTGCGCTAATGGCAGCAATCGAAAAAGCAATCTCCGCCCAACCTGATGTGGCTGAAAAAGTTCGCGGTGGCAACGTTCCAGCTGCTGGTGCGCTAATCGGTGCCGTCATGAAAGAAACAAAAGGCCAAGCCGATGCCGCAAAAGTACGTGAATTGCTTTTGAAGCATCTGGGTCAATAAGGATTGTAAGATTCGTAAATGACTGATACCCCAGCCAACAAAATGAAGCCACG
>JABMMO010000160.1 GCA_013205455.1 Actinomycetota bacterium | reverse complement strand
GGCGGATTTGGCTATGACCCAATCTTCCAACCAAGTGGATTTTCAATAACAATGGCGGAATTATCGGCAGAAGCCAAGGATGAAATTAGCCATCGCGGGAAAGCGTTGCGAGCAATCGCCCCTGAAGTAGCCCGGTTATTGGCTTGATTTCGCGGGCAATACTTACCTGCTGGGGTATCCTTAAGCAATAAATCATCGTCTACCCGCGTTGATTACTCGAAACCAAGTCAGGGAGTAAAAAGTGGCCGCAAAGAAAAAAGCAGCAAAGAAAGCTCCAGCTAAAAGAGCTGCAAAGCGTCCGGCGAAAAAATCGCCTGCAAAGAAATCTTCAGCTAAAAAAGCTGTGAAGCGTCCAGCTAAAAAAGCCGTTAAGAAAACTGCAAAGAAAACTGCAAAGAAAGCGGTAAGAAAAGCGGTAAAGAAATCGGCAAAGCGCGGATCTGTTTCTGCCAAAATTGTTATTCCGCCAGTCCCAACCCGTGTAGCTGCAAAAACAATTGTCTCGACAATACCAAAAGCAACAACATCTACCGCACCTAAAACTGCAGCAGCAGCGCCAGCTAAGAAAAGTTCTACCCGCGTAACGCTTTTGGTGTTGCTTGGAATTTTAATTCTTGGCTTAATTGTTTCTAACCGAAATAATTCTGCAGATGATGCTGCCCCAACTCCAACCGAATCTGCAACAGTTTCTGAATCCCCAACTCCAGAAGCTTCCCCAACTCCAGATGCGCTCGCTGCCCATGAAGCCCCGCTTAGTTTTGTTGCAATAAATAATGAATCAGGTGGCGTAACGCTTCGTTGGAAAACTCCAGCTGCTGCTGAAGGAATCACTGGATATAACATCTCAGTTTCCTACAATGCTAAAGATTTCACCTTAGTTTCGACTGTCCCAGCAAATCAATTAAATCTTGATATTGCCAAAGTTGGCGATGAAGGTGGAACCCAATTCTTAATCCAAACTGTTTATTCTGATGGCCAAACAGTTGACGGTAAGAAGTTCTCACTTAAAGGCAAGTACGCGTAAGCGCTAATTTAAAAAGCCCTCCTAATTTATAGGAGGGCTTTTTTATTTACTTTAATTTCTCCAAAATTGCTGAGACATATGCGTTAGCTCCCGGTGGATTTAGATGCACGCCATCAGATGCGAAAAATTCTGGATGGTTTTGCGAGATAACTGCCCAGTCGATTAAAGTCGCATTTGGGTATCGCAACAATACGCTACGAACGATTTCATTATTTGTTGCGCGCCATGGTCGTGGTACTGCAGTATTTATCACAATTATCTGGGGTTGATTTTTTACGATATTCATCATTTCCACAAAAGTAGATTCTGTTATTTTATTATTGTTACCAACATTGAAAATTACAATCGAGTTTGCAGCATGGGTCTGATCATTACCCGCAACTTCAATCAGTTCGGGAAGTTGCCGACCAACTCGGGCGTTTATTAGCTCAATGTGGCGATACTTTTCGAGTGCACTTCTAATACCCAGAATTACTGAATCACCAGTAACCCATAATCCGGGTTCAGCGCTTGGCGTAGTAGGGGCTTGGCTAATTTCAGAGAGTTCTTGAACGCGCTTTGCCTCTTGCGCAGCTCGAGTATCTGCAACGGAAAGTGCATTTACCGAGATTGCAGTTGCAGCAGCAATAATCGAGAGTGCAGTTAGGAGAACAGTAAGTCGTTGGCGCAAGCGCACATTTGGTGTGCGATATTTCATGCCACGGAACCAAAGTTCAACGTTGCCCCGCCGAACCGGTATTTCAATCCAACGAAGTGAAATATCAGCGAGTGCAAAAACAATCAGAATTCGGAGCGTGTATAACGCCCATGGTTTACCAGCAATATCGATAGAAGGTCGAGTTACTTGAAAAATAACCCAGTGCCAAAGATATATTCCATAAGAGCGCTCACCAATCCATAAGAATGGTTTATAACTTAAAATCGGGGCGAACCTTGAAGCTGGATGAACTACCGACATCAGAGTTGCACAGCCAAAGATCCCAGCAAGCGGGAAAGCTAATTTATAAAGAGTTGGGTCGGTTTCGTTTATAAAGAGAAAAGTCGTGAGTAAGCCTAGAAATCCAACGACGCCAACGCCATCAACGAAATCTTGCGCGCGTTTTGAAATTACTTTGCTTAAATTTTGTGGGATCCAACTTACTGCCAGAGCTGATCCTAAGAATAACCCGAGGCTATGGGTGTCTGTTCCAAAATAAATATGGCTAACACTGCCTTGTGATTCGCTATCAAGTTTTAAAGAATACAGAAATAGCGCTATCCCAGATGCGCCAGCCGCAATCAAAGAAACAATTGGTATGTTTTTCTTGCCGAAGTATTTTAAAATGAATAAGAGAACTAACGGCCAAATTAAATAGAATTGGGCTTCTACGCCGAGCGACCAGGTATGTTGCAAAAGCGGTGGCCTACCAATGCTTTCAAAGTAATCTTGCTGCCTCGAAACTAAAGACCAGTTCATCGATCCCGAAAAAACATAAGGTAAATCTTTAAGAAATCTGCGGACTGTTTCTGGCGCCCAAACTCCGATAAACATTGCAGTTAGCGTCACCATAAATACCAACGCTGGCACTAAGCGACGTAATCTGTTGAAATAGAAAGCACGTAGATCTAGCGCGCTAGAGCGATCAATCGAATCCAAAATTAGTCGAGTAATAACGTAACCAGAAATTACAAAGAATAAGTCAACGCCTAAGAATCCACCCGGAATCCAAGAGATCCCCAAGTGATAAAGCAGAACTGCAATGACGGCAATCGCACGTAGACCATCAATCGGTGCGATATATAAAGCTGCATTGCGCGTCTTAAACTCTGAATTTACATTACTCATTTAAAGTTTCTGAATTTCGAAGTACTGGTTAGCGTTTTTTCTTGATGACTTTCTTACGAGTTTTACTTGCAGCTACTCGTTTCGTCACTTTCTTAATTGCAGGTTTGCTACCTTGAGTTGCCTCACTTTTAACAATCGCGATTCGGCTCTGCACTTTTGCATCACCTTGAGGCGTGCCATCTGGATTAATTGCAGCTTGCACCGATTTTTGCAGCTCAGCTAGGCGAGTGAATGCGCTTTCTAAACGGTTTCGAGATTGTGAGATTGCACTTTCTGCGGAATCTAAAGATTGAGTTTGGATTCGGTATAACCGTTCTGCTTCTGAAATTACACCGCTTAGCCATTGGCGATATTCAGCTACTTCAGTTGTAGCATCTAAAATCAAACGCTCGGCATCGCGCTTTGCCGTTGATGTGATGGTGGAACCCTCACGCTTTTTATTTGAAATCAATTCTTCAGCTTCGGATTCAGCGTTAGATAGTAAGTCGGCAGCATCGGATTCAGCTGCTTCAATATATTTGCGCCCCCGTGATTCTGCTTGCGAGAGCGTGGATTTTGCTTTTGCTTCAGCCGCTTCTAACGCGCCACTTGCGCTCCGTTGACTTTCGGAGAGAACTTTTTCAGCGGTCGCGGCAGCTTTAGCTTCGCGCTGTTGCGCAGTCTTAATGATTGACATTGCAGTTTCGGTAGCAAGGATTTCAAATTCTTCTTTGGAAAGCGCAGTGATATCGCGACGTGATCGAAGGTCATTGAGTTGTGATTCTAATTCGCGAATTCGTTCGATCGCGTTAGTTGTAGGCGCACCGGAGTTAGTCGGGTTGGTTCCGTTTGAAGTTTTCGCTTCATCTTTAAACCCAACCCAAGATAGAAATTTTTTCTCGCTCATATGCTGCTGCCTCTTTTCAAATCAACTTGCGCTCCGCTCCAGATCGGTGGCGCGGGTGGGAATCTTCCCACGAAGTGAGTGCTCCTGAAAATAGCCCCTAAATACCCCCGCTTACGGCAGAACTGAGCGGCTTTCGAACTTCTACTCGGGCTGGTAGACATAGCGCATGACAAATCACCGTTCTCCGATTTTTGAATTATCCGATACCTATATAACGCAATCTGCGGCTTTGAGTCCGATGGGCAGCACCTATCTTGGGATCCCCGGGCAAGACCATCTATTAGATGACTTCTCGATTGCGGGTGCTGCGAAGAACGCTGACTTAGTTCGAGCAACTCTGGTCAAGTTAAAAGCGTTAACCCCAATCGATGAGATTGATCGGATTTCAAAAGCGGTAATGATCGAGCGATTGGAATCTGGTTTGGAGCTTCACGATTCCCAAGAGTCACACATTCTTTGGAACGTTCTAACATCACCACCATCAAACATTCGCCAAATTTTCGAAATGATGGCACATAAAAGCGATGCAGATTTCAAGAACATCGCAGCCCGACTTAACGCTGTCGAAGCTGCTCATAAATCTTGGATCTCAACTATCTCTGAAATGGCAAAGCAAGGAATAGGAAAGACCACGCCGCAACGGCAAGTTCGCGGTGTAATTGCACAGCTCAACGGATACGCAAATGGTGGATATTCGAATTTTGCAAAATCGGTTGACCCGGAGAGCAAATACCCAGATGTACATGCAGCAGCGAAAAACGCAGAAGCATCCGCTGCGGCGACCGCTAAATACTTAGAGAGTGAGTATTTGCCAATTGCGAATCCAATTGATGCTTTTGGTGCAGACCGGTATGCAAAGTGGGCTCGTTATTTCACTGGCGCAAAATTGGATTTAAAAGCTACTTATGATTGGGGTGTAGCTAATTTAGCTGAGATAAATAAGCGGATGTGGGAAATTGCGCCACTTATTAAGCCAGGCGCTAAGACTCTTAGAGAAGTTGCTGATCACTTAGATCACGATCCGAAGTACATAATTAAAGGTAAAGATGCGATTATCAAGAAGTTAAAAGATTTCACCGAAGCTGCGGTAATACAAATGGACGGCACTCACTTTACTATCGACGATCGGATCAAATTCTGTGATGCGCGAATTGCGCCAGAAGGCAGCGCATCGGCACCTTATTACCAATCACCAAGTGAAGATTTATCACGACCAGGAACTACTTGGTTGCCTACGCTAGGTAAAGATGAATTTAATTGGTGGCATTTAGCATCTACTTGGTATCACGAAGCAGTTCCCGGTCACCATTTGCAATGCGCAACGGTTGCACTTGAGCAAGCTCGCTTAAGTCGCTTCCAACGCACCGAAGCATGGTGCAGTGGTTACGGTGAAGGTTGGGCGTTATACGCCGAAAGATTTATGAATGAACTTGGCGCATTTGATGAACCTGGAATTGAGATGGGTTATCTATCTGCGCAAGCGCTACGTGCAGCTCGCATTGTTGTAGATATTGGAATGCACCTTGGCTATCAGGATTTCGATGGCAATGTTTGGAATGCGCAATCGGGTAAAGCGTTATTAAGCAATCAAGCTTTATTAGATGATGCTCATTCAACTAGCGAAATTGATCGCTACTTAGGTTGGCCGGGCCAAGCTATTTCATACAAAGTTGGCGAACGGGTTTGGATGAAAACTCGCGAAGATGCCAAAGCCCGACTTGGCGTAAACTTTGATTTAAAGAAATACCATTCTTATGCGCTAGCAATGGGGCCAATGGGTCTAGATCCCTTTGAAGCTGAGATGGCTAATTGGGACGGAAATTAATTAACTTCAGAAATTTGTTAATTAAATAGATTTAAATATGGTGCGGGAGAAGGGACTTGAACCCTCACGTCCGAAGACACAGGTTCCTAAGACCTGCGTGTCTGCCATTTCACCACTCCCGC
>JABMMO010000159.1 GCA_013205455.1 Actinomycetota bacterium | reverse complement strand
ATATTGATCTTGATGCTGAAATTGCAGGTTACGCGGCTGAAGATTTAGTTTCAGGTCCACCTGTTGTAACAGTTATGGGCCATGTTGATCACGGTAAAACTTTGTTACTTGATGCATTACGTAAAGCCCAAGTCGCAAAGGGTGAAGCCGGTGGAATTACCCAGCACATTGGTGCTTATCAAATTCATCGCGAACATGATGGATTAGAGCGGGCAATTACATTTATTGATACACCGGGCCACGAAGCATTTACTGCCATGCGTGCACGTGGTGCGAAAGTAACTGACATTGCAATTTTGGTTGTTGCAGCAGATGACGGTGTTATGCCACAAACAATTGAAGCGCTTAATCACGCACAAGCAGCAAATGTTCCGATCGTTGTTGCGGTTAACAAAGTGGATAAAGAGGGCGCAAACCCAGGAAAGATTCGCCAGCAGTTAACTGAGTACAACTTAGTAACTGAGGAGTACGGTGGAACAACTTTGTTCGTAGATGTTTCTGCTAAAACTGGAATCGGATTAGATGAGTTAATCGAATCGGTTTTCTTAACTGCAGATGCAGCGATTGATCTTCGTGCAGTTGCAGCCGGTGAAGCACGTGGAATTGCAATTGAGGCTCATCTTGATAAAGGTCGCGGACCAGTAGCCACAGTTCTTGTCCAACGTGGAACGCTAAATGTTGGAGATGCAATTGTTGCCGGTGGTGCATTTGGTCGAGTCCGCGCAATGCTTGATGAGCATGGTGAAAATGTTGAAACTGCCGGACCATCACGTCCGGTTCAAGTACTTGGATTTACATCAGTACCTGGTGCTGGCGACACTTTCTTAGTTGCTGATGAAGATCGCACTGCGCGACAGATTGCCGAAAAGCGGCAAGCTGCAGAACGAAATGCATTACTTGCTAAAGCACGTAAGAAAGTCTCTCTTGAAGACTTCATGGAGCAATCCAAGATCACCACACTTAATCTGATTCTTAAGGGCGATGTCGCCGGATCTGTTGAAGCGCTCGAAGATGCATTGTTGCAACTTGATGTCGGAGCAGAAGTTGATCTGCGCGTCATTCACCGTGGCGTAGGTGCAATTACCAAGAGCGATATCACTTTGGCTTCTGCATCAACTGCAGTGGTTATTGGATTTAACGTTAAACCAGAACCGCAAACTGCAATCTTCGCTGATCGTGAAGGCGTGGAAGTTCGCTTCTACTCAGTCATCTATCAAGCAATTGAAGAAATTGAGAAAGCACTTAAAGGTCTGCTCAAGCCAGAGTACGAAGAGGTTGTACTTGGAAGCGCAGAAGTTCGCGAAGTATTTAAATCCAGCAAGTTCGGAAATATTGCCGGATCTATTGTTCGCGACGGCGCAATTCGTCGAAACGCAAAAGCCAGATTATTGCGTGCCGGTGAAAAAATCGCTGATGAGTTATCAATTGACACTCTTAAACGATTCAAAGATGACGCTACTGAAGTTAAAGAAGGATTCGAGTGCGGAATTGGACTTGGATCATTTAATGACATCAAGGTAGAAGACATCATTGAGGTTTACGAGATGCGGGAAAAGAAGCGCGCCTAATGGGACGCTCATATCGCACTCGAAAAGTTGCTGATCGGATTAAAGAAGTCGTTGCTCAGGCGTGCGAAGGAAAGATTAAAGATCCACGCCTTGGCTTTTTAACGATTACAGATGTTCGAGTAACCGGTGACTTACAACATGCTTCGATTTTCTACACTGTATTTGGTGATGAGCGCGCACGTGCAGATACTGCAGCAGCACTAGAGAGCGCCAAGGGAGTTTTGCGAACCACGATTGGCCGTGAAATTGGATTACGGATCGTCCCAACAATTGAATTTTTTGCAGATGCGCTTCCAGAAAGTGCCGCACAACTTGAGAGCGTGATTGCAGCAGCACATCGTAAAGATGAAAAACTTCAGTTGATGCGAAGTGTTGCAGAGTTCGCTGGCGAAGCAGATCCTTACCGCAAACCGCATGTTAAGCAGTTGCCAACTGATGAGGATGAGCAGACCAGGCAGTTATGAGATCCGGTTTTTTGGTTATTGATAAAGATCAAGATTTCACTAGCCATGATGTTGTTGCCTTAGCTCGAAAATCATTAAAAGAAAAACGGATCGGACATGCTGGAACTTTGGATCCCATGGCAACCGGCGTATTAGTTCTTGGCGTAGGACATGCGACTCGTTTACTTTCATTTATCACCGATGGATCTAAAACTTATTTAGCCACAATCAGATTAGGTAGCGCAACAAATACTGATGATGCGCAAGGCGAGATAAGTTCAGTCGCACAACCTGAAAAGATTGCCGCAATTACAGATCTGGAAATCACTCAAGAATTGGCTAAACGTACTGGTGATATTTTGCAACGCCCAAGTTCGATTTCTGCAATTAAGGTAGATGGAGTTCGCTCGTACAAGCGAGTACGCGATGGGGAAGCGGTCGAACTAGAAGCCAGACCAGTACATATATTTAATCAACAAGTAGAAAAGATCTCACGGGTAGATGATTTTATAGATGTTGAAATTGAGGTTACTTGTTCTGCAGGAACTTACATAAGAGCAATTGCCCGAGATCTAGGAGATACTTTTGATGTTGGGGGACACTTAACTTCATTGCGACGGACGCATGTTGGTACATTTACAATTGAGAATTCAATTACTTCTATAGATTTAAAGAATGGGAAAGAGCCAAAAGTCATGCAGTTGGTTGATGGGGTCAGATCACTCTTCAAAGTAAGAGAGATTACCGAAGATGAAGAGATCTCGATATTTTATGGTCGAGCCATTGACGAAAATGCTGAGAATATTCACTCTGATCGTCAGGCGGCAATCAATTCAGTAGGAGAAGTTATTGCGATACTCGAACCAAGAGATGGGCGTCTGCATCCATCAATAGT
>JABMMO010000158.1 GCA_013205455.1 Actinomycetota bacterium | reverse complement strand
GCCCACTACTGCATGTTTTGAAGCTACATATGCAGTGACAAATGCTTCACCCATTAAACCTGCAATGCTTGCAATCACAATTACTCGACCAGAGTTCTGAGTTTTCATAATTGGAGTTACTGCTCGAATAAATCTAAATGGCGCCGTGGTATTTATTGCCAGCGTCTTCTCCCAAATTGCATCGGTAGTGTCTTCAATTTTTTGTACATCAGCTTCGCCCGCATTAAGAATTATCACATCAATACCGCCCCAAGCGGCAACTACTTTAGAAATAATCTCATTTGGAATATTTACCGAAGTTGCATCCGCTGCAATTACTAGAGTTTCCCCAAGTGCACCTATAACAACTTCATTCAATTCAGATTCTGTCCGAGCAGTAACCGCAATTTTATGTTTAAGTGGATCGTTTTTTAACTGCGAAACGATAGCTTTACCGATGCCGCGTCCTGCGCCAGTTACCAATATCCGGAGTTGTCGATCCATTTAAGAATTCCCCCTCCGTAAGCGCACGATGTGCGTAATATCGTTTCATAAAACACCATGTTAATGGCGAGTAATGCTGCGGATGGTCAATAATACGCTACATGCAAGAGCACAAAGCCATCATCGCTGCGGCGGTAAGAACCCCATTTGGCGCTTATTTTGGCGCTCTTTCCAAAGTTCGACCTGATGATTTATTGGCTTTCACAATTTCTGAATTAGTTAAGAAAGTTCCAAATTTAAATCTGGAATTAATTGACGATGTAATTATGGGCGATTCAAATGGCGCTGGTGAAGATAATCGAAATGTTGCGCGAATGGGTGCGCTACTCGCTGGACTTCCCGAAACCATTCCTGGTCTAACTTTAAATCGATTATGCGGATCAGGTGGCGAAGCCGTGATTCAAGCATCTCGAGCAATTCGACTTGGCGATTACAACTATGTGATTGCCGGTGGCGTCGAATCAATGTCCCGGGCACCTTGGATAGTAGAGCGTGACTCCAAGAAGAAACCAGAGCAAACCACCGATTTAGTGCTTAACCAATCAACTGTTGGTTGGCGGATGACTAATCCCAAATTCCCAGCAGACTGGATACAAAGTCTTGGTCGTTGCGCTGAAGAAGTAAGTCAAAGGTTTGGAATTACCCGAAAACAAGTAGATGAATGGTCACTCCGCTCCCATCAACGCGCTGCCGTGGCTTGGGATAAGAAAATCCATGATGGTTTTGTTGTTCCATTTAACGGGCTAACATCTGATGAATCTATTCGTCGCGATACTTCACTAGAAAAACTTGGCGAATTACCTGCAGCTTTCTCCGATACTGGTACTGGAACTGCTGGAAACTCTTCTCCAATAAATGATGGTGCAGTTGCCATGCTGATCACAAATGAAATTAATTGCGCTGAGTTAGGTTTGCCTGGAATTGGAAGAATTCTTGCTACCCAAGTAACTGCTACAAAGCCAAATGAGTTTTCCCGCGCACCAGTTTCAGCAATTCATAAAGTTTTAAAGAAAGTAGATAGAAAAGTGAGTGATATCAAAGTTTGGGAAATTAACGAAGCTTTTGCTTCTATGGTTTTAACGGTTCTCCATGAGATTCCAGAAATCAATCCAGAGCGCGTAAATATCAACGGTGGCGCGATTGCGATTGGTCATCCAGTCGGAGGTTCGGCAGCTCGGGTAATCGTTGATTGTGCCCGTGAATTGAAGCGTCAAGGTGGTGGCATTGGAATTGCGGCCGCTTGTATCGGAGTAGGGCTAGGCATCGCTGTTGTTATTGAAGTTGCCGAGTAAAGTATCGCCATGATTAAACCGAGCGAATTCACTGATATTACTTACGAAGTATCAGAATTAATCGCGACCATCACCATCAATCGTCCGGATCGCTATAACGCACTCCGCGGTCGAACTGTTGATGAGTTACTTGCCGCATTTAAACATGCGTGGGTCGATAAAAGAGTTGGCGCAATAATTCTCACTGGCGCTGGTGAAAAAGCTTTCTGTACTGGTGGCGATCAAAAAGAACGTTCGACCACCGGTGGTTATGGCGATACCGAAACTGGAATGTTTGAAATTGAATCACTTCACAAATTAATTCGCGCAGTTCCAAAGCCAGTCATCGCGGCGGTTAATGGTTTTGCAATTGGTGGTGGCCATGTACTTCATGTGCTCTGCGATTTATCAATTGCCTCCGAAACCGCAAAGTTTGGCCAAGTTGGTCCCCGAGTTGGATCTTTCGATGCCGGATTTGGCACTGCTTATTTAGCCCGCGTGGTTGGCGAGAAACGCGCTCGAGAAATTTGGTTTCTATGCGAACAATATGACGCTGCAACAGCAGAACGTTGGGGATTAGTTAATAAGGTAGTTGCGCCCAAACAATTAATTTCAAGTGCGCGCGAATGGGCGAAAAAGGTTGCATCGCTCTCACCTACTGCGCTTAAAACTTTGAAGCATTCATTTAATGCAGATTCCGACCATATCGGCGGTATTCAATCGCTGGCTTTTGACGTCCTTGATTTATATATCGATACCGATGAATCTAAAGAAGGTGGCAAAGCTTTCACCGAAAAGCGTTCACCAGATTTCAACCAGTTCCGCTAAGGCAAATCAAATTTAAGTTCTGAGTGACTTCGCGCGACTAACTACAAAGTCACTCAGTGTGCGTATCGCTGATGGGATTCGAACCCACGACCTTCAACTGAGTCAGAGTTGCGCTCTATCCGCTGAGCT
>JABMMO010000157.1 GCA_013205455.1 Actinomycetota bacterium | reverse complement strand
TCGGTTGGCGCAATTGGAGCAGGTAATTGCGTCCGACCTACCAAGAATTCATCTACTGCAGCAGCGGCGCTGCGCCCCTCAGCGATTGCCCAAACAATTAGCGATTGCCCTCTGCCGGCATCGCCACAAACAAATACGCCATCGACATCACTGGCGAACTTTGCATCTCTTTTAATGTTTCCACTTTCATCAATGGTCACATGTAAATCTTTGATAAATTCATTCTGCTCTGGCCCAGTAAAGCCCATCGCTAAGAACACTAAATCAGCTTTTAAATTACGTTCAGTACCTGGAATTTTTTCAAATTTTCCATCTACAAATTTAGTTTCCACAATTTTTAACGCAGTTAAATTGCCGCTTTGGTCGCCGATAAATGCTTCAGTAGAAATTGCATACAGTCGTTCGCCCGCTTCTTCGTGTGCGCTGGTAACTCGATAAATCATTGGGTAAGTTGGCCATGGTTGTGATGATGGGCGTTCTTCGGTTGGACGCTCCATAATTTCTATTTGGGTAACGCTAGCTGCGCCTTGGCGAATTGCGGTTCCTAAACAATCTGCGCCAGTATCGCCACCACCTAAAATTATTACATTCTTACCTGCAGCATTTATTAAAGGTGTATCGGCTAATTCATTTAACGCTTGTTTATTTCCCCAAGGTAAAAATTCCATGGCTTGGTGAATGCCGCTTAACTCGCGACCTGGAATTGCCAAATCTCGCCATTTAGTTGCGCCGACGGCAATCACGATTGCATCGTATTTTGACCGCATCGAAGCTGCAGTAACATCTACACCGACATTTACGCCGGTACGAAAACGAGTGCCCTCTTTCTCCATCTGCGAAATTCTCCGGTCAATTACAGATTTTTCCATTTTAAATTCTGGAATTCCATAACGTAGCAACCCACCAACTTTTTCGGCTCGCTCGTAGACAACTACAGTGTGGCCAGCCCTGGTTAGCTGTTGCGCTGTGGCTAATCCTGCTGGTCCAGAGCCGATTACTGCAACGGTTTTACCGCTTAAGCGATCTGGTGCGAGCGGCTTAATGCTGCCATTACCAAAGGCTTCTTCTACTATTCTTAACTCCACTTGTTTAATCGTTACTGGATCCGCATTTATTGCTAATACACACGCAGTTTCGCAGGGTGCTGGACATAATCGTCCGGTAAATTCTGGAAAGTTATTTGTTGCGTGTAAGCGATCCATCGCTTCAGATTTTTCATCCCGCCAAATTAAATCATTCCACTCTGGAATTAAATTTCCGAGTGGGCAACCTTCATGACAGAACGGTATCCCGCAATCCATACATCGACTCGCTTGTTTTTGTAGCACCGCGAAATCTTGGGCTTCGTAAACTTCACGCCAATCTTGAATCCGAACATCGACTGGTCTGCGTTTTGGAGTTTCGCGTGCTGTCTTTATAAATCCGCGTGGATCACCCATTAACCGCCTCCATCACTAATTCATCTGCAGATAAACCTTCGCGTTCAGCCCGTGCAATGACTGCCAAAATCCGGGCATAGTCGCGCGGCAATACCATCGAGATTCGCGCATAGTTTTCATCCCAATTTTCTAAAAGTTCGGCCGCCACTTTAGAGTCGGTTTCCAAACTAAAATTTGTAATTAATTTCTTTACTTCCAATGCACGATCAGCTGGGAGTGAGAGCACATCAACCATTTCTGGATTTACATTTAATGGATTCAAGTCCAAAACATAAGCGATGCCACCAGACATGCCAGCGCCAAAGTTTCTGCCAGTTTTGCCAAGTACAATAACGGTGCCACCAGTCATGTACTCGCAACCATGATCACCAACACCTTCAACTACTGCAGTTGCACCCGAGTTTCGCACGCAGAAACGTTCGCCAACTACCCCTCTTATGAAGATTTCCCCGGTAGTAGCGCCGTATCCGATCACGTTTCCGGCAATAACATTTTCATTGGAATTGAAGGAAGATTTCTCATCCGGGCGGAGAATGATTCGCCCGCCGGATAAACCTTTACCAAGATAATCATTTGAATCGCCAAAAAGTCTAAGTGTTAAACCATTAGGGATGAATGCGCCGAGTGATTGACCTGCTGAGCCATGAAACGTTATATCAATTGTGTTTTCTGGTAATCCG
>JABMMO010000156.1 GCA_013205455.1 Actinomycetota bacterium | reverse complement strand
GAACGGTATGCATCTGCTTGTTTTGAAAGATCATCAAAAACAATTAGTACGTGATCGCCGGCATACATCCAGTGCTGACCAATTGCAGATCCAGTAAATGGTGCAAGATATTTGAAACCGGCAGGATCTGATGCGGGTGCTGCAACAATGGTGGTGTACTCCATCGCGCCAGCTTCTTCTAGAGAGCCGCGTACCGCCGCAATTGTTGAGCCTTTTTGACCAATCGCAACGTAAATACATTTAACGCGCTTTTTAGGATCGCCGCTCTTCCAATTTTCGCGTTGGTTAATAATGGTGTCGATCGCAACTGCAGTCTTTCCAGTTTGACGGTCACCAATAATTAATTGACGCTGTCCCCGACCAATCGCAGTCATCGAGTCGATCGCTTTGATACCAGTAGCTAATGGCTCTTTAACAGGTTGGCGCTCAACTACAGAGGGAGCCTGTAATTCAAGGGCACGGTTTGTTTCAGCTTTAATTTCGCCTTTGCCATCGATTGGACGACCGAGAGCATCAACTACCCGACCTAAAAATGCATCGCCTACTGGTACCGAGAGAATTTCACCAGTACGACGGACTGTGGTTCCTTCTTCAATTCCGGTGAATTCACCGAGGATAACCACACCAATTTCACGGACGTCTAGGTTAAGTGCGAGACCAAGAGTTCCGTTTTCAAATTTAAGCAATTCATTGGTCATAGTTGAAGGCAGACCTTCAATACGAGCAATGCCATCGCCGGCTTCTGTAACGGTTCCGATTTCATCTCGAGCAGCAACACCTGGATCGTATGACTTAACGAAGTTCGCTAATGCATCGCGAATTTCTTCGGGCCGGATCGTAAGTTCCGCCATTTTATTTCTCCCTTTTCTTTTCTATCTTTAACTCTTACGCACTCTGTCCAGAGAGCGTACGTTCTGCACCAATAATGCGAGTAGCGATTGAACCGTCAATTAATTCATCACCAAAGCGAACTGAAAGTCCACCAAGAATTTTTGAATCAATTTCGACATTTAATCGAACTGTGGCACCAATTTGTGCTGAAAGTGATTTGGTAATGCGATCTATCTGTTCTTTTGAGAGCACAATTGCACTCTTCACATGAACGATGGTTCGATTTTTTCTTGCTGCTACTGCTTCTGTCAGATCGCGCATTCCGGCTTCAACGTTTCGGCCACGTGGTTGATCAACCATTGCACCAATTAATCGAATCGTAGATTCAGTAGCTTTACCGTTAAGTAAAGTTCGAATGAGCGCGCTCTTCTTTGCAGTTGATTGCACCGTTCTATCTGCCAATACCGCGCGCAATTCGGAAGAGTCCTGAATGGTTTGTGTGAAAGCAAAAAGTTCAGATTCGAGTCGATCGAGTGCACCGTCTTTTTCAGCAGCCGCAGCTTCGGTTTCAACGCCTAATCGTTCGATTGCTCGAACTAAATCAGATGCATATGACCAACGGAGCGCGATTAATTCTTTTACAAATGCAAAAGTCGTCTCGCTGACTCCATTTTCAAATACCCGTTTTACCAGTTCCGATTTATCTTCCGTTTTGCGTGAAGGATCAGTTAGGGCTCGACTCAGCGCGATATTGGAATCAAAAACAGCCACCATTGAAAGTAAATCAGTCGAAACCTTGGAAATGCCAGCGCTCTCAAGGCTAGAGATTTTCTTCTCTAACAATGCGCGAGCACCAGCAAGTGATTGTCGACTGGCTCCTTTCATGGCAAGTGTCATGGCTACTTCTTCGCCTCCGAATTTGACTCAAGATCACTCAAGAATCGTTCAACAACTCTTGATTGACGGACCTGGTCATCAAGTGATTCACCAACAATTTTGGAAGCTAACGCAGTTGCAATTGACCCGACTTCGCTTACTAAAGAGTTGAGCGCTTGTTGGCGTTCTGCCTCAATAGCTGCACGAGCTGCTGTAGTAATGCGTGATGCTTCTTCTTGCGCAGTTGTGCGCATCTGTTCAATTATTTCGGCGCCTTCCACTCGAGCTTCTTCTCGAAGTTTCTGGGCTTCACCACGAGCTTCTGCAAGTTGAGCGGTATAACTTCGTAGCGCGTTCTCGGCTTCTAGTTGTGCTTTTTCAGCACGTTCCATTCCACCTTGAATTGCATCGGTACGAGATTTATATGCTGCTTCAAACTTTGGCACAGCTTTGGCGCGAAGTAATAAAAACAAGATTGTGAAGGCAACTAAGCCAACGATGATTTCAGCAGGTTGCGGAACTACTGGGCTATGTGTGCTCTCCGCTGCAGCCAAAATACTAAAGCTCTTGTTCATCTTTTATCCTCTATCGAATTAGAGAACGAATGCGAGTACGAGACCAAAAAGCGCCAATGCTTCTGCAAGTGCGAAACCTAAGAACGCAATTGGTTGCAGGATTGAACGTGCTTCTGGTTGGCGTGCGACGCCATTGATGTATGCCGCGAAAATTAAACCAGTTGCTGTACCTGGTCCAATAGTCGAGAGGCCGAATCCCACGATTGCGAGTGTGCCTTCCATTTCTCTTCCCTTTCACATATTTTATTTATTGACCAAACGGGTGTTTGGACAAATCTATTTTTAGTGCTCGTCGGCAAGTGCTCCGGCGATGTAAAGTGCAGAAAGCAAGGTAAAAATGTAAGCCTGGAGGCATTGAATACCAAACTCAAAGAAGGTAAGCCCGATTGCAAAACTAAATGAAAATATACTCATAAACTTAAAAATTAAGCCGCCATGCAACAAATACTCTCCGCCAAGTGTAAATATCAGAAGTAATAAGTGACCTGCAAACATATTTGCAAATAACCGCATAGCAAGTGTTAATGGACGGGTAATGAAATAAGTCGCGATCTCAACGGGAGTTAGAATCAAATACACCGGTTTTGGAATACCTGGCATGAAGCAAATTTCCTTTAAGTAAGGCAAAAGCCCTTTATGTTTTACTGAAACAAAGTGATAAACCAGATAGGTACAGATAGTTATTGAAATTGGGAAACCAATACGAGACATTGTTGGGAATTGCAAAAGTGGGAAAATTCCAAAGAGATTATTTACAAGTACAAATGTAAAAAGTGAAAATAAGAACGGCATAAAACGCATGAACTCTGGACCGATAACTTCTTCGCCAATTGTTTTGCGAACGAAGCCATAAACGGATTCCCCAGCAAATTGCATTCGAGAAGGAACAATTGCAGCCTTACGCGCCGAAGTTATAAAGAAAACTGAAATTACTAATACTGAAAGAAAAACCATAAAAACTGGCTTTGTGAAATAGATGCTATTTCCAAAAATAGGTTGGAATTCAAAGTCGGCGGCGCTAGGTGGTTCGAAACCACTCTCTGCTTTTGCTAGCAACAGCGACAAAATCAAGCTCCTTAAAAATCTGGAATATGTAAGTTATTGAGTATTCCGCGGCTTTGGCAAAGGGAAGTAACCTAATCCGCGCCCAAACTTAGATGTAAAGAGGTGCTATCGCCAAACCGGGTTCCATGAGTTATAGGTCACTTAGGTGGTGAATTGGGCAAAATGCCCGAGTTGGAAACTCCTACTCTTTAACGAAACGGATCCAAATCAAGAAGAGAGAGGCGACCGTACCCATCAACATTCCAACTAAGAAAAGGATGTGGGTGCCTAGAAAATGGTCAGCGAGCCAGCCGATTCCACCCCAGATTAAAAACCCTGAAAGTAAGTACCCGATTATTGACCAAAACGCGCCTTCATCTTTGGTTGCCATGGGTCAAATCTATTGGAGAACGAGGTGCAAGGCAATATCAGTCACGCTTAGGAAGCGGCATTGTTAATCGTAATTTAAGAAAAGCCCGAATCTCCCCAGCAAGCCATGCCATTGTGATCGCAATTGCAACTATGGCAAAACTCTGTCGGTCTAGAAATTCTCGATTGGTATTTTTCATCAGCACCAATAAAAAAACTCCCATAGTCAATACTTTTGCAAAGTATGAAGTCATTGCTAGAACCATCACCATCATCGGCTCTAAATTATTAGAAAATTTTGAAATCAGTAAGTGAATCGCAAAAAATATTAGAACGATGAACTGTGCGAGTAGCGCGCCAATTAGCCCAGATTGGCCTCGTATTAGCGTAGCAAAAATTAATCCCAAAATTCCGACTACTAAAGATGGAATCAGCGCGCCACGCCATAATTTCATTTCAACTGAAAGATTAGACATTTAGTAAATTCCCATTTCGGTCTAGGGTTCGCTTTCTAGCATAGAAAGCAATAGCTGCCAAAAGCATTGCTACTAGAAATGCAATCCAGATTGGCGCGAATGCTGCAACTGTAACTGGTATCGCAAAGGTAGCAGTCCATAGATATAACACTATTGCAGTTCTATTTTGAGAATTGCCCGATGCAAGTAACCTGTGGTGTAAGTGCAACTTATCTGGCGCGAAAGGTGATTTACCAGAACTGGTACGGCGCAAAATTGCTAAAACTAGATCAAGAAGTGGAATTGCTAGAACCGCAAATGGTAAAAAGAGTGGTAGTAGCGCTGGCCCAATACTCTCTGCTGAAAGTGCATTGGCATCAATCTGCCCGGTAAGTGTTATTGCAGAAGCTGCAAGTATTAAACCTAATAACATTGACCCCGAATCCCCCATAAACATCCGAGCTGGATTCGAGTTATGTGGCAAGAATCCGATACATAGCCCTATCAAGATAACCGTCATGAGCGAAGGTGCGCCAGCGCGAGTAAAGCCATTAGTTACCGCTAATAGATAGGCGAAGGCAAAAAAGCACCCAGATGCAATAGCTACCACCCCAACGGCTAGTCCATCTAAACCATCAATAAAGTTAACGGCATTAATGGTGACCATAACTATTAAAACCGTTAAAAGTTGGCCAATATTCGAAGGAATAATCAGAATGCCATTAATGGGCAACCAAAGAATTTGAATTCCGTGAATTAATAAAATTCCAGCTGCCAAACCTTGTCCGGCTAATTTTGTAACTGCATCTAATTCAAAACGATCATCTAGCGCGCCAAGCAAAACTACAAAAGTAGCTGCTAAGAAAATCCCTTGTAACTCTCGCCCATATGCTTTTCCAACCAAATGTAAATCGCGCACGATTAAAAGCGTTAGGCCAAGTGCAATCCACATTGCAACTCCGCCCCATCTAGGCGTAATTTCAGTATGGATATCTCGATCACGAATTCCCGCAACTACCCGCCACCTAATGGCTAACTTTTGGATAAATGGCGTAACTAAATAGCAGAGCGTTGCCGCAATTAGGAGGGTTAATAAATATTCGCGCATTAAATTTAAACGCTACTAATTATCTTTTATATACCGAAAATTTTGCGGTGAAGTCATGAACTTCAGAACGAATCTTTTTAGCTACATTCTCGTCGCCACCATCTTTTATGGCGCGTGCAATAAAGGATGCGATTGCTGGCATCTCGGTGACGCCCATTCCTTGGGTGGTGGTTGCAGCAGTTCCGACACGAATTCCGCTGGTTACTGAAGGCGCTTCTGGATCAAACGGGATCGAATTCTTATTTAAAGTAATGCCAGAAGCGTCACATCTCTCATCGGCTACTTTTCCGTTGATTCCAGTCTTTCTAATATCAATTAGCGCAAGATGGGTTTCAGTGCCGCCAGATACCGCCCGCATTCCTTCATTTTCCAAGGATTTTGCAAGCGCTTGGCAATTCTTAATTACGTTCTTTGCATAACTTTGATACGCGAGGGTGGCACACTCTTTTAGCGCTACCGCTTTACCGGCTACTGCGCTCATGATTGGCCCACCTTGCATGCCTGGAAAGACTGCTTTATCAATTGCTGGCGCATGCACAGCTTTGCTAAGAATCATGCCGCCTCGTGGACCACGCAAAACTTTATGCGTTGTAAATGAAACTACATCTGCATAAGGAACTGGCGAAGGAATAGCTTTACCAGCAACTAGTCCGATGAAATGTGCTGCATCTACCCACATGATTGCGCCAACTTCATCACAGATCGCACGAACTTTTTCAAAATCAATAAGTGATGGGTATGCGGTTGCACCCGAACAAATCATTTTTGGTTTATTGGCAATCGCTAAATCGCGAAGTTCGTCATAATCAATTAACTCGTTATCTTGGCGCACGCCATAAGAAACGATGTTGAACCACTTTCCAGAAAAATTAACTTTAGATCCGTGCGTTAAATGGCCACCATGTGGAAGTGACATTGCAAGTACGGTATCGCCAGGTTTTGTAAATGCTTGGTAGACCGCAACGTTTGCACTTGCGCCAGAATGTGGTTGCAAGTTTGCATGTTCGGCGCCAAAAAGTGATTTTGCTCGTTCAATTCCAATCACTTCAACCTTGTCAACTTCTTCACAACCGCCGTAATAACGTTTTCCTGGATAACCTTCTGCGTATTTATTTGAAAGAGTTGATCCCATCGCCGCGAGAACTGCTGAAGAAGTGAAGTTTTCGCTCGCAATTAATTGCAAATTCTGCCGTTGT
>JABMMO010000155.1 GCA_013205455.1 Actinomycetota bacterium | reverse complement strand
TAATAACACGGCCATTTAACTGGTGGTGAAGATATTCGCACATGAATCTCAAGCGCACCAGCTTCGCGAAGCATTCGAACAATTGCTCGCTGGGTATTTCCACGGACAATCGAATCATCAACAACAACGATTCGTTTTCCTTCAATAACTTCACGAAGTGGGTTTAGCTTCAATCGAATACCTAATTGGCGAATCGTCTGGCTTGGTTGGATAAAAGTTCGGCCTACATAAGAATTCTTAACTAACCCGGCGCCATATGGAATTCCAGAAGCTTTTGCATAACCAACCGCGGCGGGTGTGCCAGATTCCGGAACCGGAATAACTAAATCCGCTTCAACTGGATGTTCTTTTGCAAGTTGTTCACCAACAGCAACCCGAGTGATATGCACGCCACGGTTTGCAATTGTCGTGTCTGGTCTAGCTAAGTAAACGTATTCAAAAATGCAACCCTTTGGTTCTGGCTTAGCCCAGGTATAAGTACGCAATCCATCTTCGTTAATCGCGATGAATTCACCAGGTTCAACTTCGCGAACAAATGAAGCACCTACGATATCTAGCGCCGCAGTTTCTGATGCAACTACCCAGCCGCGTTCTAATTTTCCAATTACAAGTGGTCGAACACCATTGCGGTCACGCGCTGCGTAAAGAGTGCGCTCATCCATGAATACCAGTGCGAATGCACCTTCTAACATTGGTAACACTTCTAGAACGCTGGTGTCAAAGTTCTTTGATTTATGTCCGGCTAATAACGCAGTCATAATTTCAGTATCTGTAGTAGCCCCGCGACCCTCGGCATGTTGATCCGGATGCTCGCGCGCAACCCGTTCTGCTAATTCCCCAGTATTGGTCAAATTACCATTGTGGGCTAACGCAATTGAGCCATGCTCGGTCGAACGAATTGTAGGTTGCGCATTAATCCAAGTACTAGATCCAGTTGTGGAGTATCGACAATGCCCGATCGCTAACTTTCCAGTTAGCGAAACTAAATCTGATTCGGTAAATACTTGTGAAACTAAACCCATATCTTTAAAAATTAAAATTCGATCGCCATCACTTGTAGCTATGCCAGCGGATTCTTGACCGCGATGTTGCAACGCATATAAACCGTAGAAAGTTAGCTTTGCAACTTCTTCATCCGGGGCCCATACTCCAAACACGCCACAAGCATCTTGTGGTCCTTTTTCACCAGGAAACATCTCATGGGTTAATAAACCATCGGGGCGGCGACTCATGCGGACAGCCTATTCGCGGTATCTGAATTACCAAATAGCTTTGGAAATACTTCGGTATGATATTTCGATAAATCAGCGATCGAAATCTTTACTGCGTTATTTATGTTCAATTCATTTCCACCAGTAACTCCAATTTTCTTACAGTTAATGGATTTTGATTCGGATAATTCTATTAGTGCCTCTGAATTGCTTGGATCGACCGCAACTAAAACTCGTCCCGGGGTTTCTGAGAACAACTCTTCACTGATTGATGAAAGCTCAATCATTGCACCGATTCCATTTTTCAAGATAGCCTCAACTATCGAAGCCGCTAAACCACCCATAGATAAATCATGCGCCGATTGAAATAGATCTTGCCCGTCAAGTAAGAGCCCAACCAACCGCGCTTCATGATCTAAGTGAGCCTTTGGAGCAGCGCCACCGCGTTGGTTATGCAGGTATGCCCATTCACTTCCAGCAAGAGTGATTTCATCGCGGCCCAGCAAGTAAATATCTATGCCCGCTTTAGTAAATCCCATTGGGGTCCGCGCTCGCACATCTTCAATTACGCCAAGCACGCCAATTATTGGCGTTGGCAAAATCGCAACCGCACCAGTTTGGTTATAGAACGAAACATTTCCGCCGGTGATTGGTAAGTCAAGTTCTAAACAAGCATCTGCTAAACCGCGAACAGTTTCCGAAAATTGCCACATCACCCCAGCATCTTCTGGCGAGCCAAAGTTTAAACAATTAGTAACTGCTAGCGGTTTTGCTCCGGTAGTTGCAATGTTTCGACAACTTTCCGCTAACGCTAACTTTGCACCTTCATAAGGATCTAAATATGACCACCGTGCATTTGCATCAGTTGAAACAGCAACGCCTAAATTTGTTACTTCATCGATACGTACTAAACCAGAATCTTCAGGTTGCGCCAACACGGTATTGCCT
>JABMMO010000154.1 GCA_013205455.1 Actinomycetota bacterium | reverse complement strand
TTCTAAATTCATCAATAGCGTTCGGCTAGCGTTTGTTACATCTGTGGCATGTACGCCACCGCGCACGCCGCCAGATAAATTCCAAAGCAGCCATGAATCAATGGTTCCGACGAGCGCACGCCCATCGGTAATGGCTTTTTGAACTTCTGGCACGTTTTTGATTAACCAATTAATTTTGCTCCCAGAAAAATAAGGCGCAATCGCAAGTCCAGTTTTGAAGGTAATCGTTTTACATTGCGCTGGCGTAAGTGCCGATAGAAATTCACCGGTTCGAGTGTCTTGCCAAACTATTGCATTTGATAGCGGATGCCCAGTTTTCTTATCCCAAATGACTATGGTTTCGCGTTGGTTGGTAATTCCAATTCCTACTAAATCGGAGCCGAGGAGATCGGCTTGCTTTAACGCTCCAACTATTACTTCTTGCGCGCGTTGCCAAATTTCAAAGGCATCATGTTCAACCCAACCAGCTATAGGTAAAATTTGACGGTGTTCTAATTGATGTTGACCAACCACTCGACCAGCTTTATCGAAAATCATGAAACGAGTGCTGGAGGTACCTTGATCTAGTGAGCCGATATAACTCATGTCGCGTATCCTAATGCTGTGACGCTTTTTTCAGCAGCCCTAAGCCCAGCCCAACATGAGCGGGCTCTCACTGCTCTTGCCGAAAAAACCTTCGATTTATTAGTAATAGGTGGCGGCATCAACGGCGTCGGAATTGCGCTAGATGCAGCTTCACGTGGATTATCGGTTGCTCTAGTTGAAGCAAGTGATTTAGCATCTGGAACTTCTTCGCGATCTTCTAAGTTAATTCATGGTGGATTACGCTATTTAGAACAATATGATTTCAAATTAGTTAGAGAAGCGCTGCATGAACGCGAATTAATGGTGACCACCCTCGCACCACATTTAGTTAAGCCAGTCGGATTTTTATACCCACTTCATGAAAAATTAAAAGAGCGAACTTATGTTGGTGCTGGCCTTGCGCTCTATGATGCCTTGCGTGGTTTTCAACGTGCACTACCGTGGCATAAACATTTAAGCCAAAAAAAGATTTCGGAGATAGCGCCTTCGCTTCGTCTAGATATTGTTACTGGTGGAATTCAATATTTTGACGCTCAAGTTGATGATGCTAGACATACGATGATGATTGCACGCACTGCCGCTAAACACGGTGCCGTAATCGCAACCGGGGTACGCTGCCAAACTATTATTAAAGAAGGAAAGCGCGTGGTTGGCGTAAGTGTAAAAGTTAATGAAACTAATGAAGTAATTAACGTGAAAGCTAAAACTACTGTGATGGCCGCCGGGGTGTGGACCGACCCGCTTTATGACGTAATGGGATTGAAACCAGGCTACCGAGTTCGAATGAGCAAAGGTGTTCACATAGTTTTGCCAAAATCTGCAATCAATTCTGAAAGCGGGATCATTCTTAAAACCCCAGTCTCGGTCCTATTTATAATTCCATGGGGGAACCGCTGGATTGTTGGCACAACTGATACCGATTTTGTGGACGATCGAAATGAACCTTTAGCTAATTCCGATGATGTGCAGTACATAATTGATCAAGCCAATCGTGTACTAGATCCAAAAATCAAAGTCGAAGATGTATTAGGAGTATTTGCTGGGCTAAGGCCGTTAGTTTCAACAACACCAGACTCGCCAACTACAAAACTTTCGCGCGAACATGTCGTTGATCGACCTGCTCCTGGGTTTGTATCTATCGCCGGTGGAAAATACACGACCTATCGAGTGATGGCGCAAGATGCGGTAGATGTTGCGGTACCGGACCTGCGCCGAATTGTTCCAGAATCATGCACTGCCACGCTACCGATTGTTGGTGCGGATGGTTATCAAGTATTAAAAAACAAGGTCGAGACTCTTGCAGAAGAATATAAATTATCTAATGAAACAGTCACGCATTTGCTTGAGCGTTATGGCTCGCTGGTTGAAGATATCTTTGAATTAATTATCGAAGATCCGCAATTGCGTACTCCAATCTCAGGCGAAGCTTTAAATATTAAAGCTGAAATTGTTTATGCCGCAACCCATGAAGGTGCTAGA
>JABMMO010000153.1 GCA_013205455.1 Actinomycetota bacterium | reverse complement strand
GCAGCTTCGCGCGGATCAATCGCAATGACGCTGCACCCAATGATTTTTAACAACTGCAGCGCATGAATACCTAAACCACCCAGACCAAAAACTGCCACCTTCTCACCGGCACGCACCTTTGCAGTTGAAGTAATTGCGGCCCAAGGCGTTGAAACCGCATCAGGAATAATTGCAGCTTGTTCAAAGGGTAATGAATCTGGGATTCTGACAACTAATTGTGCTTTTGTTACAACATACTCAGCCCATCCGCCGTCGTAATCAAAACCCATGGTGGTTACTTGTTCTGCATGATTACGCTCACCTGCAATGAGAACAACGCGATCACCTATGGCACATCGACAACTTTAAATTTTCGAGTTGATACGGTAATTCTTCCGGCTCTCATTTTATTTTGCTTTCAGCTCGATTTATTAATATGTTGACCGCATCCCCAAAGCCGGCAAAGGCAGGGTTAGTTGTCTGCCCTGCTCTAAAGCGAGCCCAAATCTGTTGAATAATGACGGCTAATCTAAATAAGCCAAAGACCTCATAAAAAGTGAAATCATCACAGCGGCGCTTACTCAAGGCAAGATATCTGTTAACAAACTCATTGCGTGTGGGCATACCTTTTAAATGACTTGGTTGTCTGCGTAGTGATGCAAAGGCAGGTTCATCATCGCTATCCACCCAATAAGCAAGCGATGATCCTAAATCCATTAATGGATCTCCCACAGTTGCAAGCTCCCAATCTAAAACACCCACAATGCGGGCTTTGCCTAAATCAAAAACAACGTTATCAATACGCCAATCACCATGGATGACGCAGGAATCAACATCATCTGGCTTATTGGCATCTAACCAAGCCATTACTTTTTCACCGTTTGGCACATCATCAGTTATGGCATTGCGATAGCGCTTCGACCATCCTTCAACCTGTCGTTGCACATAGCCATTTCCTTTGTTGAACTCTTGCAGTAGCGAAGAATCCACGGCATGTAACTGCACCAGACCATCAATGAAAGAATCGGCCATGATGGCAACATCTTCAGCGGTGATTTCCTGCTCGATATCTCGCCGAAATATCTCTCCTACCACCCGCTCCATTAGATAAAAAACAGAGCCCATAATCGATTGATCTTCACATAAAGCAATCATCTGGGGTGCTAAGGAAAAGTCAGATTTAATTTTCGATTGAATTAAATATTCACGTTTCATGTCATGGGCAGAAACTGCTTTAGTTCCAACTGGGGGCCGGCGCAATACCAGCTCTTGTCCCGGGTATTGAAGTAGATAAGTCAGATTCGATGCGCCACTGCGAAATTGAAGAACTTCAGGTTCGTTATCGTGGGTAATAAATGGACGCAACCAAGCATGCATGGCAGCAACATCAAAACGATCCTCATCGCGGACCGCAGATAGCTCCTTCATGGCAGATAATTTTTAATTTCTAACCGCGCAATATCTCGGATATGAACTTCATCTGGCCCATCCACAATGCGCATGCTACGGATTCCCGCATACATTGCAGCCAGCGGCGTATCTTGGCTTACCCCAGCGCCACCATAACTTTGGATTGCGTGGTCGATAATCCGCTCGGCCATTTTTGGTACAGCGACCTTAATTGCAGCAATTTCTTTGCGAGCGTTTTTAACACCGTGAGTATCGATCATCCACGCGCTTTTCAAGACTAGTAATCGAGCTTGTTCAATATCTATGCGGGCCTGGGCAATCCACTCTTGGACCACACCTTGTTGCACCAAATCTTTTCCAAAAGGGCTGCGCACCATAGCGCGCTCAATCATTAATTTAAGCGCCCGCTCTGCCATACCGATAGCGCGCATGCAATGGTGGATACGTCCTGGACCAAGGCGAGCTTGTGCCAGTGCGAAGCCTTCACCGGCCCCGCCTAAAAGATTTTCAACTGGAACTCTTACATCTACAAACGAAATCTCAGCATGGCCATGCTGTTCTTCATATCCAAAGACAGTTAAATTGCGCACCACCGTTACACCAGGTGTATTGGTTGGAACTAGCACCATTGATTGTTGGTGATGATCATCGGCGTCAGGATTTGTCTTTCCCATAACGATTAAGATTTCACAACGTTGATCCATCGCCCCTGTGGTCCACCACTTTGTACCGTTGATTACAAAATCATTACCATCTCTAATAATTTGAGTCTTAATATTGCGAGCATCACTAGATGCCACATCTGGTTCAGTCATAGAAAAACCAGATCGAATCTCACCATTAAGCAGCGGTTCTAGCCAGCGCTTTTTCTGTGAATCGGTGCCGAACATATCCAGTAACTCCATATTGCCGGTATCAGGTGCCGCGCAATTGATAGCCTCCGGGGCAATTTCAGGTGACCAGCCAGTTATCTCTGCCAGTGTTGCATAATCTGTAACGCTTAAACCATGTCCATAGTGCGGTAAGAAAAGATTCCAGAGCCCTAAGGCTCGGGCCTTTTTCTTTAACTCTTCAATAACTGGCGGCAGGTGATGGGCTTTGCCCGCGGCAGATAACTCCTGGCGTTGTTGATGATAAATCGATTCAGCAGGAAAGATTTCTGCATCCATAAAAGTTTGCAGTTTTGCGGCATATTCGATTGTTTTAGCGCTTAGAGTGAAATCCATGTCTTAACCTTACGCATGGTTACCAAGTTTGAGAAGAAAGCATGAGTGTTCTTGACCGCTTTCGTTTAACTTAAATTGCCTTAATACCGCCACTCGGTAGAATTGCAGAATTGGTTGGATTAGGAGAAAGCGGGAACGCATGTCTTTTGTTATGTATTCGACGACCTGGTGTGGGTATTGCAAGAGGTTGAAATCTCAATTGGCTGATCTTGGGGTTGGTTTTGAAGAGATCAATATTGAAGAGGTGCCCGGTACTGCTGAGATTGTGGAGAAAGTTAATGGTGGAAATCGGACTGTGCCGACGCTGGTGTTCTCGGATGGAAGTGCGATGACAAATCCTTCGGCAAAGCAGGTTGTAGAAAAGCTGGCCACACTTTAAAAGCAAGTTTGATTTTAGTATTTATTATCAGGCCGACTTACCTCGCCAAGCGCTGAAGGATCGAACTGATTTTGCATGGGGCTTTCGTAGCCAAAGATAGAAATAAATTCGCTTTGATGAAAGTTGTAATTTTCGCAGCGCGGGAACCATCAATTTTTCTCACTTATTGAAGTCTCTAATCTGATCTAATAACTTGGCTACATATAGCGATTGTGCAATTGGTGGAATCTGTGCAGGTGCATCCGAGATGAAATTGCTGAAGTTTTCAATCATTAAGCCGTAAGGGTCAACGGCTGCAAACTCTTGAATATTCTCACCAATGCGAAGCAAACTTGGTTTGTTCCATGAGGTAAATGCATCGCCGCCCGGGCACTCGATAGTTGCTAATTCACCAGATATGAGTAGCTCTTGGCTTTCTGGTTTTTCAAATGAGGTAAGTGCGCTAATTTTCACACCATTAGCTAACTGTCCATCAATCTTCGTTGTTAAATCCACTCCAGTGACACCAATATTCTGAGTAACAGAATCAATAATAAACTCGGGTTCACCGTGGTTTAGTGCGCTCCAAAGGTGGGCTTGATACACACCAACATCGAGCAAACTTCCGCCACCCATTTCTTTCACGAGTCGATAATTATTGTCAAACTGTGCCGAAAAACAGAAGGATGAATTAATTTCTTTTAACTCGCCGATCGCACCACTGGTTATTAATTCCATGATACGTATAAATCTAGGATGCCAATATGTCCAGACTGCCTCAACTAACACTCGATTATTTTTTACAGCAGCAGCAGCCATCGATTGAGCCTGCGCAAAATTTAGCGCTAATGGTTTTTCGCATAAAACATCTTTGCCGGCTTCTAGGGCTGCAATCGTCCATTTGAAATGCTGGTGATTAGCCAGATTGATATACACCGCATCAATTTCGGGATCTGCCAGTAAGTCTTCATATCTTTCATAAATCTTTTGGGGAGCTAACGCTTCAGCACGTTTGCGATCTTGACTGGCTACTGCTACCAGCGTTGCGTTACTGGCTCTGTGAACTGCGGGCGCTACTGCTTTGGTTGCCACGAAGCCGGCGCCGATAAAGCCCCACTTAACGTTCATGCTCTTAATAATATGGGCGAAACAGGTTTTCCATTTGCTAGCGCTGACTCTTCTGCTGCCTGCATAATTGCAACAACATCACGTGATTGCGCTGCCACAACTGACATCGGGGTGGCATCGTTTAAGTATGCAACTAATGATGAGTAAAAGGAATACGGTGCTTGGCTTACGTGTGCAACTATCTCACTACTTCCATCGCCTCGGTGCAGCGTGATGATGGCAGGTAAGTCAGCAACAGGGCCACCTGCTGATTCATCCCAGTTTCCAATTAATGCACCCTTTGTTCCTAAAATATAAAATTTTGGCTTACGGGCCGCCGCTAAATCCGAGTTAATAAAAACTGCCTGCAAACCATCTTTAAAGTTAATACTGACCTGGGCATGATCTGCATTAGTGACATGATCCCAAACTCGCTTTTGATTGAGGCCACTTACAAAGTCAACATTAGATGACACAAGTGACATGATTTGATCAATAAAGTGGCTACCCCAATCAAAGATTGCGCCGCCAGAGACTGCCGCATCAGAGTGCCAATACGAGCATGGCTTAGAATAACCACCGACAAAGCTTTCGTAATGAAAGAGATCACCGATC
>JABMMO010000152.1 GCA_013205455.1 Actinomycetota bacterium | reverse complement strand
GCATCCTTAGTCATAGGTGGCGATGCAAGTGATCCAAGTTCTTCCAAGCTCGCTTGGCCATGTTGAATTCGAAGTTCGCCAGCCTCACGCAAATGATCTGGAATATCTGCGCTTAAAATCTCCATGGCGCGTTGTACCCGTGCTGATGCCGCAACCGCTGCTCTAGCAGAACGACGTAGGTTCGCATCATCAAAGTTCGCTAATCGATTCGCAGTCGCACGAACTTCGCGACGCATTCTCCGCTCTTCCCAAGCCAACACGCTCTCATGTGCTCCTAGTCGAGTTAGTAAAACTCCGATGGCATCGCCATCTCTAATTACTACTCGATCAACGCCACGTACTTCTCTTGCCTTTGCCACGATACCTAACCGACGCGCTGATCCGACTAGCGCCAGCGCTGCCTCTGGGCCGGGACAAGTGATTTCAAGAGCGGAAGATCTTCCTGGTTCGGTCAATGAACCATGCGCCAAGAACGCACCACGCCAAGCTGCTTCAGCATCACATAGCGCAGCCGATACAACTTGTGGCGGCAAACCTCGAACTGGGCGACCGTTGCTATCTACTAAACCGGTCTGTCTAGCCAGCGCATCACCATCTTTAACAACACGAACTACGTATCGACTTCCTTTGCGCAGACCGCCAGCGCTAATAACAGCTAAATCACTTTCGTGTCCATAAATATCAGCAATATCTTTACGTAATCTCCGCGCACTCTGCGCGGTATCAAGTTCTACTTCCACCATTATTTTTCCAGAAGTTAAATGCAATCCACCAGCAAATCTTAAAACTGATGAGACCTCTGCTTTACGGCAGCAGGGTTTGGTAATCGAGAGACGACTTAACTCATCTTTTACCGATGCTGTCATTGCCATGTATTTACTCCTTTAGTCCTGCCCGTATCCAAGCATCTATCGCGCGAAAATGTGGCTGATTACGGGACCCAATTTTCTGGGATCGTGATGCACACTTCCCAAAGATGCGATATCCGCCACAACTAATTCACCCCCAATAGCAGAAACCGCGGCTGCCATTGACCCTTTATCTAGCACAACCGATATATCAGCTAACGCAATATCACAGTGAAAATTCGGCGCAAATTTCTGCAATATTGATAAATGTTCTGCAGGTGAACTCCCAGCAAACTCATCGCCGCGCATTGATGGCGCTGTATCCAAATTTAATATCACCAATTTTTTCGCTTTAGAACTTATGATCGCATCAATCTGTTGCTTGATTAAAAAGTGCGGTAGAACACTAGAAAACCAAGATCCTGGTCCGAATGTAATCCAATCCGCACTCGCGATAGCTGCCAGCCCTTCCGGAGTCGCCGTCGCATTCTCTGGAATTAACCGCAATGATTCTAATTTACCTTTAGCGATTGCAACTTCTTTCTGTCCTCGAGTAATTGTTCTACCAACTGATGATTGAAATGTGCCTTCAATATCTAACGGTTCAATCGCCATCGGAAGCACTCGACCAACTACTTTCAATAACGAAGCCACCCGATCTAATCCTTGGACCGGATCACCATCTTTATCCCAAAGCGCAGCCAAAAGTAAGTTTCCAACCGCATGTCCATTCATGGCACCGGTAGAGGTAAATCGATATTGCATAATCTCAGCCCAGCTTCTGCCCCACTCATCATCCGCACATAACGCAGCTAACGCCATTCGCAAATCACCTGGCGGCAACGTATTAAATTCTTCGCGCAACCGTCCGCTAGATCCACCATTATCCGCAACGGTAACAATCGCAGTTAATTGCGTAGTAATGCGACGAAGCGAAGTCAACGTTGCCGCAAGTCCATGGCCGCCACCTAGCGCCACAACTTTCAAATCTGGATTTAACAACACGGCTACCGTTCACGTCCCAAATCTCGATGAATTGCCTGTGTTGAAATCGCTTGGCCCCTCGGCAATATGACCTTTTGCAATCTACGATCTAACTCATCTGCAATCGCGACGCTTCGATGTTTTCCACCAGTGCATCCCACGGCAAGTGTTATGAATTTCTTGCCTTCGCGGATATAACCATCTGCAATGGTTTCAAATAGGGCAATATAGCGATCCAGAAAATCACTTACATTTTCGGCTGCTAAAACTTTCTCACGAACTGGTGCATCCGTTCCGTTTAATGGCCGCAACTCTGGGATCCAATGAGGATTCGGTATGAAACGACAATCCATTACTAAATCAGCATCAACTGGAATTCCATATTTATATCCGAATGAAAGCACATTAACTTTTAGATCAGCACTTCCCTCTTTATGGAAAAGCTCTTCCGTCTTCTTCTCCAATTGGTGAATATTCAAATCAGTGCTATCAATAATTAAATTTGCACCAGATCTTAATTCTCGTAATTTTTCGCGCTCTTTTGCTATTCCATCAACAATTCGATCATTTCCTTGGAGTGGATGCGGACGCCGAGTTGATTCGAAACGTCGAACTAGCACATCATCAGAGGCGTCAACAAATAAAATTCGCCGCGATATCCCTTTTTCAACTAACTCTGCTAACGATCTATTTAGATCATCAAAAAATTGTCGGCCACGAACATCGACTACTACTGCAATAGATTCAACAGTTTTCTCGGTTAATTCAAAAAGGTTTGCTAAGAGCGATGGCGGCAAATTATCAATTACATACCAGCCGGCATCTTCCATGGCGTGTGCAATCGTCGAGCGGCCAGCGCCACTCATGCCGGTTATTACTACCAACTCGCGATTCATTGAGATCTCCTCATACCCAATATCTTTCTATACCTGACCAGTAACATAAGCAAGATCGAACGTGACAGTTTGCCTAACCTTTGCATGGGATAAACCCGATGTTCAGCCAGGCACAGGATAGTGGCCACTATGAAGATTGTGATTATCGGGGGCGGCATCATTGGTACCGCCCACGCCTTTGAGGCTATCAAATCTGGCCACCAAGTGATCCAGCTTGAACGCGATGACGTTGCCCGAAGCGCATCTGTTCGAAATTTTGGCCTGGTCTGGATTAGTGGCCGAAAAAGTGGAGCTGAATTACAAGCAGCCGTTCGCGCTCGCCAATTGTGGGACGAGATACATTGCGCAATTCCTGAAATGCTTTTTCGTGCGAATGGATCGTTAACTCTCGCAATAAATCAAGAAGAAGTGGCTGTGATGGAAGAGTGTTTGAATAAAGAGGATGCACCAGATCGTAAATGGCAAATACTAGATCGTAATGAAACACAAAAAATTAATCCGGCGTTGCGTGGAAATTACCTAGCATCTCTTTGGTGTCCACTTGATGCAACAGTTGAGCCAGGGTTGGTATTGCGCTCAATGCGAGAGTACTTACTACGCAATGAGAATTACATTTGGAGAAACAATCTAGATGTCGTAGATGTTCGAGGCGATACAAGCACAGGGGTAGTTGTCGCACGAAATGGTGAATTGTTTGAAGGTGATGTTGTAATTCTCTGCCCTGGTGCAGATCACACATCGCTATTTAATAAACAGTTTGATACCGCACCAATCCGTCGTGTGAGATTGCAGATGATGAGCACCGCCCCGCTTGATGAAGTCTTAACAACATCTATTGCAGATGGTGATTCAATGCGTTACTACCCGGGCTATGAAGTACTAACACGTGAAAATCTGCCACCACAACACCACATTGCTTCAAAAAATCACATGCAGCTGCTAATGGTGCAGCGGGCAGATGGCACCTTAACTATTGGTGACACACATGAATACACAGAGCCATTTGAATTTAAATTAGAAGAGGAACCATACGCATACCTGCATGAAGTTGCGAGCAATTTATTAGGAAGAAAATTGCCACCAATTGTTAATCGCTGGGACGGTGTTTATAGTCAACGCACAGATGGTGCTGTTTGTGATCGTCGTCAAATGGCACACAACATCATTTCAGTCACTGGACCCGGAGGCCGAGGAAATACCTTGGCCCCGGCAATTGCAGAAGAAACAATAAAGGGGTTGTAGTGAGCGTAGAAATGATTGCTTTTGATGTTGCAGGAACTGTTCTAAACGATGACGGCCTTGTCATTTTGGCATTCAAGAAAGCTTTTGAAGCAACACAGCCTGATTTGTGGCCGACTCATGGCGCTGAATGGACTCAATATGCAATCGACACCATGGGTCAATCGAAGATCCATGTTTTCACAGAGTTGTTGGGGAATGCCGATAAGGCGTACCAAGCAAATGTTGCATTTGAAGAGTCTTACTTGAGTGAAATAGCTGAAGTTGGCGCAGTACCAATTGCAGGAGCTGAAGATGTGTTTAAGTACTTGCGAACTAAGGGTATTGCAATTGCGCTAACAACTGGATTTAGCCCATCAACATTAGACACATTATTAATTGAGCTTGGTTGGAAAGATCTGATTGATATTTCAGTAACACCGGCAGAGGCAGGACGTGGTCGTCCGCACCCCGATATGTTGAACAAAGCTGCAAAAACGATAGGAGTTACAACCCCCGCAAACGTTATTGTTCTAGGAGACACCGCGGCCGACATGCAAGCAGCGGTTGCCTTCGGTGCCGGTCAAGTTATTGGAGTTTTAACGGGAACGCATGATGAGCACACGCTGCACGCTGCCGGTGCGACATCTATTGTTAACTCTGTCGCTGATTTAAAAACACTTATTTAGCCCTGAATTTTTCATGAGAGTTCACCTTTATTACTTTAGCGTGACACCTTCACAACACCGTTTGTTTCCTTTTTGAGTAAAGAGTGCGCTTGCAATCCTTAGGAAGGGATCCCACATATGCGCGCAAAGCGTCTAGTAGCTGCAGCAACCGCTGCAGTGCTT
>JABMMO010000013.1 GCA_013205455.1 Actinomycetota bacterium | reverse complement strand
GTTAGCGCTTGATCAGAAAATGACATATCCATATCTGATGCTGGGTGACCTTCTGCAGCACCAAGGTTAACAAGGCGTCCTTCTGCAAGAAGAAGTAAACGGCGACCATCGGCCATGACATATTCATCGGTCTGGTGGCGCATCTTTGCATTCTTCTTAACTGAATGCTGTTCTAGCCATGCAACGTCGATTTCAATATCAAAGTGGCCTGAGTTGGCCATGATTACGCCATCCTTCATTACTGCAAAGTGCTCATCGCGCAATACGTCACGGTTACCTGTAACAGTAATGAAAACATCGCCAACCTTTGCTGCATCTGCCATTGGCATAACTCGGAAACCTTGCATCATTGCATCTAATGCTTTTGTTGGATCAATCTCAGTAATGATGACATCAGCACCCATTCCCTTGGCGCGCTCTGCAACACCCTTACCGCAGTAACCAAATCCAGCAACAACAAGAATGCGTCCTGCTAGAAGGAAGTTAGTTGAACGAAATACTGCATCAAGAGTTGATTGACCTGTTCCATAACGGTTATCAAACATGTGCTTTGTATCTGTGTCGTTCACAGCAATCATTGGGAACTGGAGTGCTCCATCTTTTGCCATCTGGTTTAGACGGATAACTCCTGTTGTGGTTTCTTCGCAGCCACCAGCAATATTTGGGATTAACTCTTTTCGAGTTGTGTGAAGAGTATTAACAAGGTCGCAGCCATCATCAAAAACTTGGTGTGGTTCGATATCAAGCGCAGCATTGATGTGCTTGTAATAGCCATCGCGATCAACCGCATTTCTTGCAAATACTGAAATTCCATATTCATGTACTAGTGCAGCTGCAGTGTCATCTTGAGTTGAGAGCGGGTTAGAAGCGCAAAGCGCTATCTCAGCGCCACCAGCTTTTAGCGTCCGCATTAAATTCGCAGTCTCAGTGGTTACGTGCATACATGCTGCAAATCGAACGCCAGTAAATGGTTGTTCTTTAGCGAACCGTTCTCGAATCTGTGCCAGAACTGGCATATTCCGCTCTGCCCATTCGATCCGCTTCTTACCTTCAGCGGCGAGTGCTGCATCTGCGATGTCATGTTTTGGAATAGCCATGGTTATTGGGTTCACTTAAGAAATCTCCTCATTAGACGAACAATTAGCCCTGCAAGACCTGAGTACTTTACCGCGTCTTGATGATGTTGCGCACCTCATCGCGAATTTTGACCATCTCGGCTTCGGTATCGCCTTCAGCATTAAGCCGCAACAACGGTTCGGTATTTGAGGCTCGGACGTTGAACCACCAATTATCGCTTGTGACCGTTAGCCCATCTAGATGATCAAATTCCAAATTTAATGAATTCTTATCGCTTAACTCACGGTAATGGTTTTCAATAAACGTAACTGCCGCTCCTTGATCTTTGACTACCGAATTAATCTCACCGCTAGAAACATACCTTTGATATGGCTCTAGTAATTTTGATAGCGGTTCAGCACTTTCTTGTAGCGCTGCAATTGCATGGAGCGCGGCCAACATTCCAGAATCCGCTCGCCAAAACTCTTTGAAATAAAAATGGCCAGAATGTTCGCCACCGAAAATAGCACCTGATTCTTCCATCATTTTTTTAATATAAGAATGGCCCACACGACTACGAAGTGGCGTACCGCCATTTTCTAAGATAACTTCAGGAACAGCTTTGGATGAGATTAAATTATAAATAATTCCAGAACCTGGCCGCTTTTTCAGTTCCCGTTCCGCAATCAGCGCGGTAAGAGCTGATGGTGCGACCAGCGAACCCTTTTCATCTACAAGAAAACAACGATCAGCATCGCCATCAAAGGCTAAACCAATATCAGCGCGCCGCTTCTTAACGAGTCTTTGTAAATCTACTAAATTCTCGGGTGCAATTGGGTTTGCCTCATGATTTGGAAACGAGCCATCTAATTCAAAATAAATAGGCGAAACTTCCGCGCTAATTCGTGACATTACCGCGGGCGCTGTGTGTCCAGCCATTCCATTGCCGGCATCGATTGCTATTTTTAAATTGCGACCAGTACCGAAATCATGAGTAAAGAGCGAGAATAAATATTCAACATATTCTTGCAACATATCTCGAGAAGTTTCAGTTCCGACTGGACGATTGGAAATCGGCATCCCATCAGCAATCGCATTTCGAATCCAAACTAATCCAGACTCTTTCCCGATTGGGCGAGCTCCACTTTTACATAATTTAATTCCGTTATACGAAGCTGGATTATGGCTAGCAGTAAACATGGCACCCGGAAAATTGAGGTAACCAGCAGCAAAATAGAGTTGATCGGTCGAGGCTAAACCAATTCTAATTACATCCATACCTTGTGATGTGATGCCATCAGAAAATGCATCAGCTAATTGGGTTGAGGTTGGTCGCATATCTTCACCAATTATTACGGTGGCTGGTTCCCGCTCTAGCTCTAAAAGCCTTGCAAAAGCAGAACCAACTGCAAATGTAAAATCTGGTGTAATTTCATTCTCAACTAAACCACGAATATCGTAAGCTTTAATAATTTTGTCGAGCAACTCTGGATTCATCATGAAGGTAGAACGCGTAAATGCCCTCGTCGACCAACTTCTTGTTGTGGCACTTGCTTAGCTACAACTTGACCTTCTCTGCTTTCACTCTTACCAACGTTTCGAATTGCATCTGCGATTGCCATCAAATCATCATCACTAGGTCCAGCGATTTTTGCATCAGGAGTATGTTGCAAAACGGTCCAACCCATTGGGACAGTCATCTTTTCGCTATGAGTCTCACATAAATCATATGCGTGCGGTTCCGCATAAGTTGCGAGCGGCCCAAGTACTGCTGTTGAATCTGAATAAATATAAGTTAGAGTTTTGATAGCGTTTTTGCGACAGCCAGACCTCGAACAAGTTCGATTCAATGCACGTGTATGTGCAGTCGACGAGTCGCTAGAAGTCATACCGAAAGATTAGTAGGTCAACTCTCCAAAAGCTGGGATTTACTCGCGCCAGAACTCTTGGCTAATTCCAATAACGCTAGGAAATAATCGCGATATTTGAAATTGGCAGACTGGAACTTTCTAAAGTTGATCCAGTTTTAAAGGGTAAAAATGCAATTCCAGCAGTAGAGCGCCAAATAAACCCAGCACCTTCCAAAGGAAGCTTGTTTGGTAGTGAAGTAATCTCAATCAGACGAGTGTTTGGTGGAACTTTCCAGTTAATTAGGTCACTTGCGTGAACTATTTTACTGAATGACTTTCCCGAAGCGCTGCTCCATTTAATGTTTATATCTATTGCAGATCCAGTCAGTGTCAAGGTTGGCTCTAACCCATCAATATTTAGTGAAACTTTTGTTAGATTGCCGCTTGGAGTACTCCAAATAAAATCTCTTGAGGCTTTGCTTTCTACATATGTATAGACGCTTGCAACAATTGGTTGGTCGCTGGTCACCTTTACGCCAATCGCTGATTTTCCTAAATCAATATTGAGCGGAAGCTCCTTTACAACACCAGCTTTCAGATTGATTGAATCAAAACCTACTGGCGTAAATACCCCATCGCTTGCAAGAACTTGCAGATTAACGTTTGCGTTTGAATCAAATGGTGCTAATAATCTGACTGAGTGCGTAATTTTCCCGTTTTTCCCTGGGTTTGTAATTATTCCAGCAATTGATAAGTTGGTTTTTGGCGCAGATTGCGAGTTGACAAAATCGCCACCATAAAATTTCAAACCTTTTTTGCGCTCGTCAAATAAATAACTTGTTACCCGACCAGATCTAGTTTGTAAATGTAAAACCGTATATTCAGAACCAGGCGCAAGTGAATCTAACCGAATATTAATTTGTAAGTTCGACTTTATAGTTATCGCACGAGTCACTACTCCAGTTTTTTCGCTATAGGCCGAGATATCAACGATGGCTTCATTTAGACCACTGTTGACAATAGAAAGTACAGAGTGACTTGTTACACCACCAGAACCGCCGACAAACCAGGAATCCGCAATTCCTGCATTGCAAATTGCGGCACCAGTCCAAGACGAACCTTTACTTTGAATTACCGCGGTAGTTGCGGGGTTGCCCGTGATCAGCATTGGATTTGCAGTGATAGTCGGTGAATTGCTCCCTGGTTTTCTAAACTTAAGCGCAGTTTTTCCAGTAGCAATATCTCTAACCTTTAAATTCTTATTTGGTAACAGCGCAACTTCACTTCCCGAATTTGCCGAAGCCGGACAGACGGTGGCGGGATAGCTCTCTGTGAATTCAACTTGTTTGGTTTCTACAGTCCATGAAGTCGCAACCAGAAAAGTGATTACCAGAAATGATAAATAAGGCAATAAACCATATTTCTTCATGCTAACTCCTCATCCGCAAATTCTCGTTTGCGTCTTCGGCCAGGAGTTGCGAGCACGATTATAAAAATTGCCAGAATTGCTTGAAGTGAAATCCAGGCTCTTCTTGAAGTTCCATCATGATAAATGATTACATCACCAGCGCTTGGCACTTTAAATTCTGGCATACCAGATTCATTTTTAAGTAATTTCATCGCTGAACCGTTTAACAAAAGTTTCCAACTGCTATCAAAATTTTCGCCAATCACGACGGTGCCAGCGCCTGGAACTGTTGATTGCGTTCCAACAGCGCCGCTGACCATCCCTACCAATCCATCGGAATTTGAAATATATGAGATTCGGTTATGCGCGCTACCAATCTTCCAAGAAATACCATCTCGAGTTGCAGAGAGTCGAGTAAAGCCACCAATACCGTCGATAGTTCGAACTACTTCGTTATCAACGGGATTTGCCATGAAAACAAATTTAATTCCAAACTCCCCTAAATATTTACTACTGGTTACGCCACTTCCATTAACCAAATTCTTAATTGAATCATCCACTATTTTACTTGAACTGAACGTTAAATCTGGATCTCCCAATTCAATGCTCGCATCTCTTGCAATGAAATAATTAAGCACTTCTCTTTCTTTATATAGAACTAAAGTTTTGTAGCGCTCATCAGTTTGTCCGCCAGCACTTAAGAATGCTGGCAGGCGTGAAAGGTGACTCGCACTTACTTGTGAATCAGCACCACTTGAAACCCACCATGATGTGGTGAGTGTTAAATAAGCCACCGACAGGAATGAAATTGCAAAGAGCAAAATATGTCGAAAATTAAAATGTGCCCTGGATAATCGCGGGATATGGTTATCTGAAAGATTTATTCCAGCAAAAATTGCACTTAGTGTTGCTAACGTTAAAATACTGCCGGACCAAGTATGAAAATACGCCGAAACGCCATTCCCGGTGATTAGAAAAACATTTGTGAGCAGCGCAAAACCGATCATAAATACTGCCAACTCGCCATACTCACGACTCTTAGCGCTAAATAACGCGACAACTGCAAATGCCAAAGCTGGCGAGATAATCCAAAATGGCAAGCTGGTAAATCCACCTGGATTCGTTAACAAAGTGCTCAGCGCACTGCCCCCAGGTACCGGAATTCCGGGATTGAGTAAGAAGCGCGATGGGTTTCGAATCAAATTTAGTGACCACGGCAGAGTCAGCACGAGTGGCGTTAAAAGTAAGAAAGTCAATTTAATTATCAAAGCTTTATAAACTTCAAAGAACTCAATCCGAGTTTTAACTGCTCGTAATAATTTTATTATCTCGGGGAGCGAGCGAGTCAATTGCCAGAAAAATATAGCTAGAAAAGCTGATGGTGCAAAAATTAAAATGAAAGTATCAAAAAGTGCGAAGGCGGCTAATTTCTCCCATGAATGTGATCTTAAATCACGCCGTGAAATCAGGTTGGTAAAAAAGAATGGAGCAATCAGCGCTACAAAAAGTGTGCCAAAAGATCCGGTATTGACCGCTCCTAATACTGGAGGCGAAAATGCATAAAGCATGGCAGCCATAAAAGCGATAGTGCGCGATTCGGTTATTTTTCGAGCCAGCCGATAGATAAATATTAGAGCGAGTGGAACTGCAAAAATGAAAAGCAATGCGATTAATAATTTTATATTACCCAATAACGCTATTGATGAGAGTGCTAAGAGAAAAATCCAAGGCGGCGCACTTGAGCTTGAGCCAAGCCCAATTGGGTGCCATGAATCTATGTACTTTTTAAATAAATCAAAAGCGCTTGCAGGTGCAGTTGAGAGCGCACCCCCAGCTAGCGAGCCAAAACGATTTCGTGATGCAATCAGAGTTAAAATCAAAATTAATAACGTCAACGGATATATCGGACGTTTTAATAGCGCTCGAATTTTTATAAATTGTTGCGGTGAATTATCTACTTCTTCTGCATCTTCATTGCCTAAATCAATTGTAGGCAGTGTCAATTCACTTAATTCTTCGGCGGATTTGCGACTCTCCCCAAAGCGAGTTATGACAGCGCGGGAGCGTTCAATCGCTAACCGCAATTGGCTGCCCCGTGGTGGTACAAAGCGTGCAACAGTTCTCGGTGATAGTAACCGCGTCTTTTTTCGGTTTTTTCGCGCTTGAAAAATTAGATTAGGTCGAATAATCAACAAACCAACTGCAGCAATTTCATCTGCTGCATAACCGGGAAGTTTTGCAAATAAATAACCAATTGCTCGCGCTAACGCAGAAGCAAATAATTGGAGGCCAAGAATTGGTAGCAACCAATTAGATGAGTTAGCCAAAATTACATATGCAGCATTTCTGCGATCAAGCAGTAACGGGCGATGTAAAAATGCCTCAGATACATCTACCGAGCGCCGTTCAGAGGCAGCCGCTTCGGCATGAAAGATGACTGCGTTGGATACCGATATGACTGCGTGGCCAGCAACATTAGCGCGCCAGCCAAAATCAACGTCATCCCGGAAAAGTGAAAGGTTCGGATCTAAACCACCTAGCTCCTCATAGACATCTCTGCGAATTAAAGCGCCAGCAGTGCTTACTGCTAACTCATCTTTAATGCCATCGCGCTGACCTTGATCTTGTTCACGATATTCAAGTCCGGTCCAGCGCGCGCCGTTTCCAGCAATGCTGACGCCAATTTCTAGTAAGTGATTTCGATCGTGCCAGCCTTTTATTTTTGGTCCAGCTATTGCAACTGTAGGCCGATTCTCAATCGCAGTTAATAATTCGGCTAACGCACTTTTCGCAGGTGCGGAATCATCATGAATTAACCAAATCCATTCAGTTACAGTTTCAGAATTCTTCGATGGCAATTTGCGAAGGGCTTCATCAATCGCATCACCAAAACCGGTACCGCGCGACATTGAAAGCGTTGTGATGCCTGCGCTTCGTAATTTTTTAGCTGATTCATCTTTTGAATCGGTATCAATTGCAATTAAGCGATCGATTTTTCTTGATTGTGAAGTTAGCGCTGCAACCACTTCGGTAATCCAAGTTGCACCGTCATGCGTAACCAAAACAGCAGTTACATATTGGATTAATTCATCTGGATTGCTTGCCATAGTGTTTGCACCACCCTTGGCACTAAAGTTGAAGTTACGCTGGACGTCGTTTCAATCTGCGCCGTTCGCGTTCGGATAATCCGCCCCAGATCCCAAATCTCTCATCGTGAGCTAGCGCGTACTCGAGACATTCTGAGCGAACTTCGCACGACATGCAAACGCGCTTGGCTTCTCTAGTGGATCCGCCTTTTTCAGGGAAGAAAGCTTCTGGGTCAGTCTGAGCGCAGAGTGAGCGCTCTTGCCAAGATAGTTCAACTATCTCGCCATTTCCTAGTTGGATGCTGGGGCCGCTATTTGGATATTCAACTCGGCGTAGTTCAGACATCTATAGATCTCCTAAATGGATGGGCCACCGCTCCGGCAGCGCTACTAGGAGAATTACACGCTTGTTATTCGTTTGAGTCAAGTCAGATTCGACGAAAATCGAAAGGTTTTTACTGTGTCAATATCCAATTATTTCCGAGGTGGCCACGGTGTTAGCCGTAATTTGCGAATTTGGAGCCACAATTCCATTAATTATGCGGCAATTATCAGCTATTTTCGCACCTGCAAAAATTATTGATCCAATAATTTCGCAATTTTCGCCGATAACTACACCCTTAGAAATTACTGAGCCGCCTACAATTTTTGTCGACTTTCCCATAGTTACATCGGGCGCAATCAATGCCTTCCCATCATTTTCGGGAGTGGCCGGCGATTGCAATTTCTTGGTGATTAAATCTTGAGAGGCGGTAATTAGAGCCGCTGGTGTACCAATATCTAACCAATAACTTTGATCTACATATCCTTTAACGGTTAGACCTCGCTTTAATAAGTCTGGAAAAGTTTCGCGTTCCACGCTAATCACAATATCCGCAGGAATCATTTCAAATACTGAACTATCAAAAATGTAGCATCCGGCATTAATCAAGTTGGTTACTGGGCTATCCATTTTCTCCAAAAATGCGAGCACGTTTTTATCGCCATCCAGCGGCACACACCCAAATGCCCGAGCATCTGCTACTTCAATAAGAAATAAAGTTACTGCAGCTTTAGAATTCCTGTGAAAATTAATCTGGGCGGTTAAATCATGGCCGCTAAGTACATCTCCGTTAAAAATGACAACCAAATCTCCAGGTTGCAAATTCAAAACTTTGCTGGCATTTTTAATAGCACCGCCAGTTCCGAGAGCTTCAGTTTCTACTGCATAATGTAGTTTCATTCCAAATGTAGAACCGTCACCAAAATAAGG
>JABMMO010000151.1 GCA_013205455.1 Actinomycetota bacterium | reverse complement strand
GTTGGGGCGTTATCGAAAATAAAATTTGAACGAGTAATTAAGTAAACGCCAGCAGTCACCATTGTCGCAGCATGGATTAACGCTGAAACTGGGGTTGGGCCCGCCATCGCATCCCCGAGCCATGATTGCAATGGGAATTGTGCAGACTTGCCAGCCGCCGCAAGCAATAACATCAAACCGATTCCAGTAAGCGCGGCAGTCGATGCGCCAGAAACTTTTTCTTCGATCCCAGAAAATGAAACTGTACCAAACGTTGCAAAAGCAATCATGATTGCTAGTGACAGTCCAACATCGCCAACTCGGTTAGCCACGAAAGCTTTCTTTGCAGCAGTCGCGTATTCGGGCTCTTGGTTCCAGAAGCCAATAAGTAGGTATGAGGCAAGGCCTACGCCCTCCCAGCCCACGTAGAGATTTAAGTAGGAATCACCGAGAACCAATAACAACATGGCGGCAATGAAGAAGTTCAGGAATGCGAAGAAACGGCGGCGATCCACGTCGTGCGACATATAAGCGATTGAATAGATATGAATCAATGTGCCTACACCGGTAATAAGTAGTACAAAAGAAATTGAAAGTTGATCGAGTAAAAGCGAGGCATCGACTTGGAAGGTTCCGACTGATATCCAAGAAAAAAGTTTCTGGGTGGCGGCGCGAGATTCTGATGGCCGAGCCAGCATCTGTAAAAATTCAAATGCACCGATACCAAATGCGGATGCCGAAATTAAAGTAGCAAAAATATGGCCCCACTTATCGGCTCTGCGACCGAGTATCATTAAAAAACCTGAGCTAAATAGTGGAAGTGCAATTAAATAAACCAAGTTATTTGATGTCATTTAATCACCGCTTCAACAAATTGGCATCATCAACTGATGTTGAGCGACGCGATCGGAAGATGGTCACAATTATTGCTAAGCCAACAACAACTTCGCAGGCAGCAACCACCATGGTGAAGAAGGCAATTACTTGCCCATCAAGTGTTCCATTAATACGAGCAAAAGTTACAAAAGCTAAGTTCGCAGCATTTAGCATCAACTCGATACACATGAAAACTACAATTGCATTACGGCGGATAACGACACCAACCGCGCCAATTGTAAAAAGCATTGCGGATAGATATAAGTAATTAGCAGAGTTCATTACTTATCACCGCTTTCATCATCAACTTTAGGTAGCGAGCCAAGTGCATATTGCGTTGGATCTTGGATATCTCCGCGCGCGTTTAATACTCCAGAAATTGAATTTTTGGCTAGGGTGCCATCTGGTAACAGCGCTGGTACATCTACGGCGTTGTGACGGGCAAAAACTCCGGAGCTAGGAAGTCCCGCTGCGTTTGCTAGTGAATCCCCGCGGAAACGAGCGCTCGATAACGCACGCTGGCTAAGGCGCGCACCCGCACTCTTTTGGCTATGTGCTAAAACCATTGCGCCCAAAGCTGCGGTAATAAGTAGCGCCGAAACAACTTCAAATGGAAAGACATATTGCGTGAAAATAAGCGATGCTAAACCTTGAACGTTGCCGGATTCGTTTGCCATCGCTAATCCGACGGAGACGTGATTTAAAGTGGCACGACCAATTAACGAAATTAACAAACCGCCAAATCCAAGTGCTGCCACAATCGCAACGACGCGATGCCCTTTAATATTTTCAGTAAGTGAATCTGGGGCATCTACACCGACCAACATCAAAATAAATAAAAAGAGCATCATGACCGCTCCGGTATAAACCACAATCTGTACTATTCCTAAAAATGCAGCATCAAGCGCGATGTAGAAAATTGCCAAAGTAATCATTACCCATGCAAGTAAGAGCGCAGAATGAACTGCTTTTTTAACTACTAACATTCCGAGTGAAGCTAAGACTGCCAACGGTGCCAAAATATAAAATAAAATAGCTTCTGGTTTTTGGGTTTGGCCAATTTCAAGTGATAGCCGAATCATTGTTGGCCACCTTTAACTTCGCCTCGGTAGTAACTACCATCATTAGCGCCAGGCGCCATTGGATGTGGCGGCATGATCATTCCTTGATGAATTGGTGCTAACAAATCTTGCTTCTCATAAATTAATTTCTCGCGAGAGTCATCGGCTAATTCATATTCATTAGTCATAGTTAAAGCTCTGGTTGGGCAAGCTTCAATACAAAGCCCACAGAAAATACAACGCAAGTAATTAATTTGGTAAACCTTGCCGTAACGCTCTCCTGGTGAGAATCGAGCTTCCTCAGTATTGCTTTCGCCTTCAACATAAATTGCATCTGCTGGACAAGCCCAGGCGCAAAGTTCGCAACCAATACATTTTTCGAGGCCATCTGGATGGCGGTTTAGTTGGTGGCGACCCTTGAATCGTGGCGCAGTTGGCTCTTTGACCTCTGGATATTGCACTGTATTTGGCTTCTTAAACATGGTTCTGAAGGTGACCCAGAATCCAAGTAGCTGAGTCAAGAAAGTGCTTGGACCGTTATCTACAACCGGAGTTGACTCCATTGCAGCTTTTTCAATGGCATTGTTTTTAAAAGGCTCAATGTTGTATAGCTCAGACATGATCTTCCAATCTCGCTTTTGTGGCAGGAAGTGCCGGAACTGGGAATGAAGGTTCAGATACTTCGCCAATATCTCGCGCAGCAATTTCATTCTTATCGCGAGCTCGATCAAATAGCGATGAAACAGCGAGCACGATCAATACGATTCCACCAGTAAATGCAACCACTACCGATTGCGGTGCGCCTTCTAGTGAAAGCGTGCGCAACGTTGCAACTACAAGAATCCATGCAAGTGAAACTGGAATCAAAACCTTCCAACCAAATTTCATAAATTGGTCATAACGAAGTCGCGGCAAGGTTCCGCGTAACCAAACAAAGAGAAAGAAGAAGCCGAGAACTTTTATAGCAAACCAGAATAACGTGAACCAACCACCGAGCCAGCTTTCGGTAAACCCAAGTCCTGGAAATGCCCGATAACCACCGAGGAAAAGTGTGGTGGCAAGTGCAGAGACCGCAATAATGTTTACATATTCAGCAAGGAAGAAGAGCGCAAACTTAAGTGATGAGTACTCAGTATGGAATCCACCAACAAGCTCACCTTCAGCTTCTGCTAAATCAAATGGTGCTCGATTAGTTTCACCAACCATTGAGATTGCATAAATTACAAAAGATGGGAACAACACAACTGAGTACCACCATTGATCTTGCGCGGCCACGATATCTGAGGTGGACATTGATCCGGCATAAATAAATACCGCAACTAGTGAAAGTCCCATTGCAACTTCATAGGAAATTACTTGAGCGCTAGAACGAAGTCCACCAAGAAGTGGATATGTGGATCCAGATGACCAACCGGCTAACACAATGCCGTAAACACCTACGGAAGCGATTGAAAGAAAATATAAAACACCGACTGGGATATCCGTTAACTGCATCGCAGTTTCACGACCGAAGAAATTAACTTTTCCAGTGAATGGAATTACCGCAAACGACATAAAGCAAGCGGTTACGCTAATAACTGGTGCGATTATGAAAACAATTCGATCGGCCGCTTTTGGAATTAAATCTTCTTTTAAAGCTAACTTAACGCCATCGGCTAGCGCCTGTAGAAGTCCAAACTTACCGACGCGGTTTGGTCCGATTCGCATCTGCATTACTGCAACTATTCGGCGTTCGCCCCAAACTGACATCAAAGTTAAAAAAATGCAGACTGCAAAAATTATTAAACCTTTTAGGGCGATGATCCATCCTGGATCTTGTCCGATTAATTCCGCAGTTGTCATACCTTCAGTTGTATCCATTACGCCTTCACCACCGATACCAATGCGCCACTTGCAACTCCGAGGGTTGCAATCGTTTTCGAGGTATGGGAATTTCTAGGAATCCAAACTGAGTTGATTTCAATATCTTTGATTTCACAAGGCAAAGTAATGGCACCACGCTCATTGAAAACTCGAACTGAATCGCCATTTTTGACGCCTAGCTTTTCAGCGCGATCTGTTGAAATAACTACAACTGATGGGTGTGCGGTATTTGCTAAATTAGTTTCACCATCTTGCAGTGAACCTGCATCTAGCAATAACCGCCAACTTGCCAAAATTGTGTCGCCAGAAATTAGCGTTGCAGGTGTTGGAGTAAATGGTGCGCGAGCGCCATCCCAATTCCCAAGTGCCGAAAATTCGCTGGCTGCAGCTGCAACTGTTGGCAGACTTATAGGTTTACCCATTCGATCTGCAATTATTGAAAGAATTCGGACATCACTACGAAGATCAGGCACATCGACTGCAGCTTCAAAGGCGCGAGCGCGGCCTTCCCAATCTAGGAATGAACCACTCTTCTCTACTACTGCTGCTATCGGCAGGATTACGTTAGCAATTTCAGTGATTGCGCTATGGCGCATTTCCAGGCTGACAACAAATGCTTTTTCGAACCCTACTAGGGCATCGGCTGAGATATCGAGTGGGTCAACGCCACCAACTAATAACGAATCAATATCTCCGTTATGCAAACCTTCAATAATTTCCGAAGTGGTTCGACCGATATTTTCTGGAAGCGACTTGACGCCCCAAGCACTTTGCATATCAACTCGCGCACTTGCATCGTTAACTGGGCGACCGCCAGGAAGCAGCGTTCCAATTGCGCCAACTTCTAGAGCGCCGCGTTCGCCAGCGCGACGTGGAATCCAAGCCAGCTTCGCACCTGAAGATTGTGAAAGTGCAAGCGTTGCGGACAGTGCACCAGAAGATTCACATAACCGTTCGCCTACCAAAATTACTGATTTGGAAGTTAATCCAGAAATCTTTGCGATTAATTGGGATTCATTACCGGCTGCAGATTTAATAACTTCTGCTTTGAGTTTTTTGCTGCCGCGCGAAGTGAATGGAGCAATTGTGGTTACTTTTAACCCACGTTTACGCACTTGCTTAAACGCGCGAAGAAAAACTATTGGTGATTCATCTTCTGGTTCAAAACTAATTAAAACTAAATGATCGGCTCGGTCAATTGCGGAATAATTAACTTGAACGCCAACAATTGCACTCGCTAAGAAATCGCGCTCTTCATCAGTATGAACCCGAGCTCGGAAATCAATGTCATTGGTATTTAAAGCCACTCGAGCAAACTTGCTATAACCATAAGCATCTTCAACTGTGGCACGACCGCCAACAAGTACAGCTGCGCGACTTACGCTTAGTCCAGCCGCCGCTGTTGCT
>JABMMO010000150.1 GCA_013205455.1 Actinomycetota bacterium | reverse complement strand
TTCGCCAAGCGCCCGAATTAAAGTTTGCCTTGGTGTATTTGCAATATCAGCAACGCTTCTTAAACCTAATCTAAGTAACTCTTCATTAGTTTTTGGGCCCACTCCCCAAATTTCAGATACTGGTAAAGGATGTAAAAATGAAAGTACGCGGTCATGCGCAATTTCCAACATGCCATTTGGTTTACAGCGACTCGAAGCTAACTTTGCGATGAACTTTGAAGTTGCGATTCCTACTGAGCAAGTAATGCCTTCTTCTCTCTCAACATCACTACGAATTGCAACCGCAATCTCACGACCACTCCCAAATAATCTTTCAGAACCGCTAACATCAAGAAAAGCTTCATCAAGTGAGATTGGTTCAACTAAAGGGGTATATTTATTAAAAATCTCCATGATTCGGTTAGATATCTCGCTATACCTTTTATGATCAGGTGCGATAAAGATCGCGTGTGGCGCCATCCGTTGCGCTCTTCCAACTGGCATAGCGGCACGGATACCAAATTTGCGCGCTGCATAATTTGCAGAGAGCACCACGCTTCGAGCGCCAGCGCCAACAACTAGCGGTTTACCTTTATATTGCGGGTTATCTAGTTCAGCTACCGATGCATAAAATGCATCCATATCAACATGCAGGATTGTTGGCAGCGCTTGGTTACTTTCCATTTCACCGCTCACAAACTGTGAGGTTACGCCATTTTTCGAATTCCGCTGATAGTTCCCACGCCCCAGTTGCGCGGAGTGAAATCCCGCGAGCCCCAGTTCGGCGAATCACTCCTCGGACTAGAAATAGTGAGGAGCCATATAAAAGTTGGGCATACGAGCTCTGCATATCTTCAAAGAAAGTTATATCGCTACATCCATATCCATCATTAAGCGTTAAGAAAATAACGCGACGACCAGAACGAACTGGCGGGGTTTGTAGCGCGACTTTAATCCCAGCGACTAAGACGCTGGAATCAGAACGTTGGGATAAAAGTTCGCTAGATCTAACTGCACCAATTTCATTTAGAAAGTCTGCATAAAATTCAATTACATGATGCGACACATCCATCCCTAGGTGGTCTAGCTCGTAACTAACTTTTTCACGTGTGGTCATTTTCGGCAAACCAGTAGCTTCGAGTTCTGGTGTAAAACCTAGAGTTAGTTGGCCACCACCTAACCGAGTGGTAGATCGCGACCAGCGGTAGAGATCATTTATATGCAACAAGAGATCACGACGATTTAGACCTTTATGTAACGAATCAAACCCGCCGATTAAAACTAAAGCTTCGCAGATTGGTTGGCTAGCTCCAGATCTTCTAACAAAATCAGCAAGATCTAAATATGGTTGGCCGATTTCTATCGAAGTAATTTCGCCATCACTAATTCCCGATATATCTTGAAGCGCAAGTCGAATCGATTGAGTGCTTCCAACTATCTCTACTTTATGATTTCGAGTTGAGCGATTTACATCGACCGCGCCAATTCCAATTCCAAGTTGCCTGACTTCATCCATCATTAATCGCTTTGGATACATGCCTGGGTCGTGGGTTAAAACTCCGGCCAAGAAAGCTGCGGGATAATGGGTTTTTAGCCAAGCAGATTGATAGGTCGGCAGCGCAAAAGCGGCAGCATGAGCTTTGCAAAACCCAAAGGATGCGAAAGCGCGGAGCACCTCCCAAATTTCAGTAACAACTGGGAGTTGGTAACCCCTCGAAAGCGCGGCGGGATAAAACCAATCACAAATTTCTTGCTGGCCTTCTGGAGAGCTAAGTGCGCGCCGCTTCTCATCGGCTTCGGCGAATGAAATACCAGTTAGCGTAGAAATTATTCGAATAACTTGCTCGTGAAAAACCACCACACCCTCAGTCTCATGAAGAACTTCATACAAATCAGGGTGAAATATCTGAGGTGCTTTCCAACCGTGGCGCGCATTTAGGAATGGCTTGATCATGTCGCTCTTTACTGGTCCGGGACGGAAGAGTGAGATATCAATAATCAAATCGGTAAAAGTTTCCGGTGCAAACTTTCCAATTAGTTCACGCTGCCCCGGGCTTTCAATCTGGAATAGCCCTAGCGTCTTTGTCGATTGAATTAATTCAAATGTCTTCTGGTCATCTAACGGTATCGAATCTAAATCGACCGTTATCCCCTGACTTCGTTCAATTTCCTGAACTGCATACGAGAGCGAAGATTGCATCCGAACTCCAAGTACATCCAACTTCAATAAGCCAATTGCTGCTACATCATCTTTATCAAATTGGACCATTGGGTAACCACTGGCATTTATTTGAATTGGCGCTCGATCTAAAAAAGCGCCATCGGATAAGACAATTGCACATGGATGCATCGAAAGATTTCGAGGTAGCCCATCAAGTCGTTCTGCTAACCCGATCGCCATTTTTAATAGCGGCGTATTTAAATTTAAATTCTTTAACTCTGGCAAATTATCTAAAGCTTGCGAAATATTCCTTGCTCGCACATGCGGGATTGATTTCGCAATTAAATCTATCTCCATCGGTGGTAAACCAAGAGCTGCACCAGTATCACGAATTGCATGGCGTGCTCTATAAGTATCAACCATCGCAACGGTGGCACACCTTGAACTGTTTCTGGGTTTGCGCCAATTTGGATCACCATATTTTTTAAAGACTTGATTGTAGATTTCTAACCGGCGAGCAGATTCGACATCGATATCAATATCTGGCAAAGCTCGGCGAAGTGGTGAACAGAATCGCTCCATTAACAAGCCATGTGTAATTGGCTCCACGCCAGAAATTCCAAGTACATGACAAATTAATGAACCCGCACCGCTTCCTCGCGCCGCAACTCTAATTCCACTTGCTCTAGCAGTATCGGTAATGTCAGCAACGGTTAGAAAGTATGACTCGTAGCCAAGAGTGCGAACGGTAGTTAACTCATCTTCAAGTCGCGCCTCCGCTTTTTTTAATAACGAAGATGTGCCATATCGCCAATTCAAGCCAGAAAGACATCGCTCTCGAAATTGTTTTGCCATATCTACTTCATCTTTTGCGCCGACAACATGATGCTCAGGTAAATGAATTGCACCTAGCCCGATATCTAGCGTTGGCGAAAGTATTGAACGCTCTGCCCAAGCCGCGGTTTCTCTAAGTAAATGGCGGGAATTACGTTCGCCAGCTGCCCTTGAAATTAAATCTGCGATAGCAATCATATCTTTCTCGCTTTTAAGAAAACCTTCACCATTTTTTCGCTCTACATTACTTTCATGAAGCGGTGTTAAATTGCGGGCACAATCTAAAATATCGGCTAACGGTCCATCGCTTCGCTCTAACATCCGAGTGGCATTGCTTATAACCGCGGGTAGATCGTGGTCTCGAGCAAAACCTAACATTCGGCCAGCATGAGTTGTGGAGTAAGGGCCATCGCCAGCAACTAAGTGCGAAACACATTCGATAGCTTGATCTGCAAAAAGCTCAATTCCAGAGCTAAAAAGCGCTAGCGCCTTTTTATGATTTCTTCGGATTAAAGCTTGCGAAATTGCAGAATCGCTTCCATGCAAAGCAAGTACATCCTTGGCATAAATTGAAAATTTCTCTAGCAAATCTAAAGTAAGCACTGGCTTATCTGAATCGAAAGTATTTATTGCGGTTACTAATCGAATTAGCGATGACCAACCACCACCAGATGTTGCGATTAAAGTTATCCGTGATAGCGAGTTTTCAACTTTGTAATTTAAATCAACACCCAGAATTGGGCTAACGTTGTACTTCTGACAACTCTCTACAAATCTAATTGCGCCAGCTAAGCCATCGCGATCGGTAAGCGCTAATGACTTCATCTCAAATTGCGCAGCTCGCTCCACAATTGCATCCGGTAAGTGAGTACCGTATTTAAATGAATAGCCGCTAGCCACGTGAAGATGGGTAAACATAAATATTTAGTTGCGGGTAGCGCGCGAGCTTGGTCGAATTCGCCAACGGAGCTCGCCAGTTTTTTCACTAACTTCATCACGTTCGATTTCAAAGGTAGCGAGCGCCCCAATCGGAGCCGCCTCTACTCGCCAGATCGCACGCGAACCATCATCAGGTCGGTAATTTCCATCGCTAGCTCGGTTCCACCAACCGCCAGCTTCGCGCCAACTAGAGAGCACGGCATGAATTCGAAACCTGTGGCCACGATAGGTAAATTCGATCGGCTCCCCATCGTATAAAACGATTTCTGGGCCGATTTCTGGGTTGAGGGCGTTTTCGAACATTTGTTCGAACTCTAGCGAACGCCTCTGACAGCGGCAAGTAGTTAAAACCTAAGCGCGACTCGGCTAGAAAGTAATTGAAATTTCAACCAAATCCTATACCATACACAAGTACTCGGAGCCCGCTCGGACTCCCCTACTTCGTAAAGAAAATCAATGGATATCGTTCTAGTTATTGGCCGCATTCTTTTCGCGCTTATCTTCATTAATTCCGGCCTCATGCACTTCACAAAGAGCAGTGCAATGGATTGGCTACGCACAATATAAGAAAGTGCCTGCTGCAAAGATTGCTGTTCCACTAACTGGGCTAATGATCCTGGTCGGCGGACTTTATGTTGCGCTCGGAATCTACGCAGACCTTGGTGCACTTCTAATCGCTATCTTCTGCCTTGTTAGCGCATTCATGATGCATAACTTCTGGACAATTGACGATGCAACTGCAAAGCAGACGGAAACAATTTCATTCTTTAAAAACCTCGCATTAGCTGGCGCAGCGCTAATTATCTTCGTTCTAGTTGGATCAGGTGCTGATATCGGTGCTTCCATAACTGGAGCATTCTTCTCGCTATAAACATCACTTCACAAAAACCCCTCATGCTCGTTATGAGGGGTTTTTTATTAACCAAACGTTCAAGTTCAAATCAAGGGATTCCAACTAATCGATTGCTACCCTTCAAGTAATAGCACCACTCGAATTGGAGATTAAATGAAACCACAGAAGTTCGCCTCGGAATTTGTTGGAACTGCTCTATTAGCCGCAACCATCATAGGCACCGGATTTATGGCAAAGAACCTTGCGCCAGATTCACCATTAATGCAGCTATTTGTAAATGGCGCTGCTGCCGCTGCGATGCTCTCAGTAATTATTCGATTAGGTGCCGAAGCGAGTGGTTCGCATTTCAACCCTGCAGTAACCATTGGCTTTCTCATCCGAAGAGCAATCAAACCGCTCGATGCCCTTAATTACATCGCAACTCAAATTCTTGGCGCAATCTTTGGCGCATTCCTTGCTAACGCAATGTTCTCTGATCCAAACCTTGCCGCATCTACAGTTGATCGCCTTGGTTCTAAATTATTCCTAAGCGAAATCATCGCAACTGCTGGTCTAGTTTGGGTGGTAATGGCATTCGGCGATAGCGCAAAAACTGTGGCAAAGTTAGTACCGCTGTGGATTTTCGCGGCTTACTTCTTTACTGCATCCTCAACATTTGCCAATCCGGCGGTCACTATCGGTCGAGTTTTCACAACTTCACCTGCTGGAATTTCAGCTAACTCAATTCTCGCATTTATCGCTGCGCAAATAATTGGCGCAGGCGTTGGCGTCGTACTCTTTAACGTAATTACAAAATCAAAGAAATAAATCCATGAAAAAGCCAAGTGTGTTATTTGTCTGCGTGCATAATGCTGGTCGCTCGCAAATGGCCGCGGCTTTCTTAACCCACTTAGCTGGCGATAGCGTTGAAGTGAGATCGGCTGGATCAGCACCAGCCGATTCCATTAACCCTTCTGTTGTAGCAGCAATGCTCGAATTGGGAATTGATATCAGCCACGAAGTCCCTAAAGTGCTAATTACCTCAGCAGTTCAAGAATCAGATGTGGTAATCACAATGGGTTGTGGCGATGCATGTCCATACTTCCCCGGTAAGCGATATTTGGATTGGAAACTAGAAGATCCTGCGGGTCAAGGGGTCGCATCTATTCGCCCAATTCGCGATGAGATTAAAACTCGGATTGAAGGGCTAATCGCAGAACTTAAGTAATTCAACGGCAACATGTAACCTTTGAAAATGAGCGAAGCAATTCTCCAACACGCCGCAGTTATTAGAGTTCGTGCCGAGCTAAGATCTCATGGCGTTGCGGGCGAAATCACCGCGCTATCCGATAGTGCGCGTACCGCGCTAGAAGCAGCCGCGGGTCTAGGTATCGAAGTGGGTCAAATTGCCTCATCAATTGTTTTTGGAATACCTGATGATCTGGAACCTAAAGCGTTATTAGTAATTACCTCTGGCCGACATCGGGTAGATACTGCGCTTGTCGCAAAAAACTTAGGAATCGAAAAATTAATAAGAGCTGATGCAGATTTCGTAAGAAAATGGAGCGGGTTTGCGATCGGCGGTGTGAGTCCGTTGGGTTGGGCATCAAAACCCGAAATAACACTTATCGATCAAGCGCTAAACGATTACGAAGTAGTTTGGGCGGCTGCGGGACATCCGCATGCGGTTTATCCGACTTCATTTAGCGAACTAATTAAATGTACAAATGCAAAGCCAATGGTTGTTGGGGATTGATGAAACTAGTTTCTGAGCAATTCGGAAGTGGCGAACCCGTTTTATTGATTCACGGAATGGGATCGGCAGCAACGGCGTGGAAACTAATTATTCCGGCACTTAGAAAAACAAACCTAGCAATTACAGTTGATCTGCCCGGACACGGAAAATCTCCCATGAATTTCGCGCAACCGATGGATCCAAAATCTTTAGCAGAACTTGTTTTTCGTAATATGGACGAATTAGGGATAGATAAATTTCATGTTGTTGGGAATTCTTTAGGTGGCTGGATTGCACTTGAAATGGCTGCCCTAAAGCCGGAACGAATTAAATCTCTACTAGGTGTTGCCCCAGCGGGCTTATGGTTAACACCATTTACATCTCGCACAAGTGCACGAACTCGAGTGCTATCAAGATTAGTAAATCCGATCGCGCCATTTACGGTTCATTTTGAATCACTTCGGAAATTAGGATTCGAAAGCGTGAGCCCGCTATGGCAAAATTTTAGCCACCAAACTTGTTTAGATGCAACCCGCGCCATGGCTGATGCGGCAGGTTACTACCCAGCATGGGATGCCATGTTAAAGAAAAGATTTAATGGAAAAATTCCTACAACAGTTCCCATCACAATTATTTTCGGCGATGCCGACAATTCACTGCCCGCCCAAAGTTGTCAGGAACGTTCGCTTGCGCCAGCCCATGCTAAGTGGATTATTTTTTCAGAATGTGGTCACGCTCCAATGTGGGACCACCCTGAAGAAGTTCTTATAGAAATTAATAACTTGATTGGTATAAGTAATTGATTACCGTAATTTATTTCTGGAAAATTCCTAGAAAAGATTTCCTATGGGCGCTGCTACATATGGGACTAGACCGATTGTCATTAAATAGAAATAAGAAAATTGAATTCTGGAAATTACTTGGTACCGGCAAAGGTGAAACGTTTACGCCGAAAGATGCAGATATCCAACGCTGGGGTTTGCTTATAACTATCCCAGAATCAGAGTTAGCAAGCTTTGATAGTTCAAAGTTAGTAAAGCGCTGGCACCAAAAATCATTAAAGCGCTATCGAGTAGTGCTGAAGAACATTTCAGTTCAAGGCAAATGGTCTAAAGCCGAACCTTTTAAATCTGATCTCTTTGATCCACCTTGGAATGGAAAAATAGTGGCACTAACCCGGGCACGAATTAAGTGGTTAAAGAATCCGATTTTTTGGCGTTCGGTGCCACCAGTAACGGTTAGTTTGAAATCTGCCACCGGGTTGATTTCAGCAATTGGAATTGGTGAAGCTCCACTTGGATTACAAGGAACATTTTCAATATGGGAGTCGAACGCGGCAGTTCGTGCATTCGCCTATCAAGGTGAGGCGCAC
>JABMMO010000149.1 GCA_013205455.1 Actinomycetota bacterium | reverse complement strand
TTAAAACATAATCCCCGATTGATACCTCGTGGACGCGGAGATTTTTCTGGTTTTGATAAAAAGTTGTAACTCGAGAATCAATACCCTCATATCTACCACAGGCAAAAATCAGATGTTCGGCTTTGGAAAATTGGGTAGCCGCTGCTTGGGTGAATTTCTTTCCAGCCGGGGTAAGAATTACTAGATCGGCGATTCCAAGTACCTCTGCTAAAACTGAATCAATCGCATCGCCCCAGACTTCCGGTTTCATTACCATCCCAGCGCCGCCACCATAAGGAGTGTCATCGACGGTGTGATGGCTATCGGTCGTGAAATCGCGGAGATTTAATATTCCTAACTCAATCACACCTCCTTGGCGGGCTTTGCCAATTAGCGATAATTGCAGTGGTGCGAAATACTCCGGGAAAATGGTGATCGCTGTAATTTTCATAGCAAACCTTCCGGCGGTGTAATTACTATTCTACGATTTGTAATATCAACATCAGGCACAATTTCATCTACAAATGGAATTAACTTTTGAATTCCATTTGCAGTTACCACCAAAGTATCTTGCGCAGCGGAGCTTAGAACATCGCTCACGATTCCTACTTTAATTCCATCGGTTAAGTAAACTTCGCACCCAATTATTTGGGAGATATGGAAGCTATCATCCCCATCAGACTCGGCTGCGACATCAACATCTGCTATTAGTAACACATCGCGAAGTTTTTCTACTGCGGTTCGATCCGGAATCCCAGCGAAAGAAAGTAAAAGCGTGCCGTTATGAACCCGTCCAGATGCGATAGTTAATGGACCTTTTTTAGCTGGTTCAGTCTGCAAAATAGCGCCAACCGCCAACCTTGAATCCGGATCATCAGTTCGTACCTCAATTGTGGCTTCACCACGAATTCCATGCGCACGACCAATGCGGCCGACGACAAGGAGCACGACTATCTACCCTCGTCGGCCTCGATGAGATCCACACGAACGCTACGACCAGCAATTGCAGAGACCACAGTTCGCAACGCTTTCGCAGTGCGACCATTACGGCCAATTACTTTGCCGATATCTTCTGGGTGAACTCGAACTTCAAGAGTTGTACCGCGACGATGATCTTTTTCGGTGATAACTACCTCTTCAGGATTATCAACGATCCCCTTTACGAGATGTTCTAAAGCTTCGTCAATCATCGTTACTCCGCTGGAGTTTCAGCTGGTGCTTCTGCAACAACTTCGGCTGGTGCTTCTGCAACAACTTCGGCTGGTGCTTCTGCAACAACTTCGGCTGGTGCACTTTTTGCTGCTAATTTTTCGGCGGCGCGCTTTTTCATTGTGGTTGCACCATCTTTTGGTTCATCCATAGCTTTCTTAACCGCAGCTTCATACGCTTCGCGCTTATGTGGTTTCACAGCAGCAACTTTTAACGTTCCTTCAGTTCCTGGCAAACCTTTAAATTTCTGCCAGTCACCGGTAACTTTTAAAATAGCCTCTACAGCTGGTGTTGGAAGTGCGCCAACTTTTAACCAATGTTGTGCGCGTTCTGATTTAACTTCGATGAAAGATGGTTCTTGTCCTGGTGAATAACGACCGATCTCTTCAATCGATAAACCATTTCGGGCCTTGCGTGAATCTGATACAACAATTCGGTAATGCGGTGTGCGAATCTTTCCGAAACGCATCAATCTAATTTTTACGCCCACTAGGGGTTTCTCCTTGAAAGTAATCGAACCAGCCAAATTCAACTCGAGTGGGTATTCGAGCGAGTAAAGCAGTTCTGGGTTTATTTAATCCGACGAAAGGTAGAGGGCTCTCGTACAGGTCGCTAATCTTGCCATCTCGCGCGGGAAAGCCCAAACCGGCAATTAACCCTCTCCCTGCGCCCGCTTAGCGGGGTTTCCGGAGCGTGATTTCTTCTTATTTGGCAAATTATTTGGCGGAGGTTTACGCATCCCGCCCGCTTGCGGAGCTGAATTCCCAAGTCCACCAGGCAGCCCCGGGATCGACCCGCCATTTCGCATTGTTTTCATCATTTTCTGAGCTGCGCTAAATCTATCAACCAATGAATTCACTTCTTTAACACTTCGTCCACTGCCATTAGCAATTCGAAGCCTTCTAGAACCATTAAGAATTTTAGGTTCGCGCCGCTCACTTGGCGTCATTGATTGCACAATTGCTTGCGTTCTTACAATCTCACCCTCATCAAAATTTTCCAATTGTTTCTTCATCGCTCCTGAGTTTGCACCAGGTAACATTCCAAGCAATTTACTCATTGAGCCCATTTTTTTCATCGCTTGCATTTGTTCTAAGAAATCTTCTAGAGTGAAATCATCACCTTCTGCAAATTTTGCTTCTAATTTTGCTGCAGTATCGCCATCAAATGCCAGTTTAGTTTGTTCAGCTAAAGATTGAATATCCCCCATACCTAATATTCGAGAAGCCATCCGATCAGGATAAAAGAGATCAAAATCTTGCAATTTTTCTCCGGTAGATACAAACATAATTGGCCGCGCAGTTATCTTTGCAATCGAAAGTGCAGCGCCACCTTTTGCATCGCCATCTAATTTAGTTAGCGCTACCCCATCAAAACCAACGCCATCTAAAAATGCCTGCGCAGTTCGCACCGCATCTTGACCAATCATTGAATCAACTACAAATATGATCTCGTCAGGATTTACTGCATCTCTAATTGCCTTAGCCTCGTTCATTAATTCAATATCAACGCCAAGTCGACCAGCAGTATCAACAATTACAATGTTATGAAATTTCTCGCGTGCGAACGCAACACCATCGCGAGCGACCTTGATTGGATCCCCAACTCCATTGCCAACTTCAGGTGCAAATACTGGGACTTTTGCATTTGTTGCAACAACCGACAATTGATTTACCGCATTTGGTCTCTGCAAATCCGCTGCGACTAGAAGCGGCGTATCACCCTGGGTTTTGAAGTAGTGCGCTAATTTTCCGGCAAGGGTAGTTTTACCAGAACCTTGTAATCCCGCCAACATAATTACAGTTGGTGGGTTTTTAGCCAACCGAATTCTTCGGGCAGCGCCGCCAAGTATTGAAATGAGTTCTTCATTAACAATGGCAAAAATTGCCTGCGATTGGTTGGTGCTCTGTCTTAAATCAGGAAGCGCCGCTTGAGCCCGCTCGTTAACTTTGGCTACAAAAGATTCGGCTACCGCAAGGGCTACGTCCGCATCTAGAAGTGCTTTCCGAATTTCACCGCACATCTCATCGATATCGCCCGATCCGATGCGACCACGATTTCGCAGCGCAGTAAAGGCGTTAGCGAATTTTCCGGTTAACGAATCGAACATGCGCGCATCCTACTATTTCAGTCGGGCTGCTAACTCCCGTGTAAATTCGATGGCACGATCGGGTGTAAGCGGAGAAGCATCGACTTGTGTTACGTGGAGTCTGTCAAATGCTTCTGCTTCCAACACGGAAGATTCTACTTTAGATGATGGTGTCATTTCATATGCAGATTCAGCAAGTTCGCTTAGATCGATTCCAGCAATTTCTGATTCTGGTTTAACTCGGAACCCAATGGTTTTATCAATGATAAATCCAAGGATTAGCGTGACCACGAATGAATATGCCATAACCATAAACGCTCCGAAGGCTTGCTTTCCAAGCAGCGTTGTACCGCCGCCATAGAGAAGACCATCTATACCTAAACTATTTACAGCGCTAGTTCCGAAGAATCCAATTGAGATGCAACCCCAAAGCCCGCCGACTAAATGCACTGCAACCACATCTAGCGAATCATCGAAGCCAAATTTGTATTTCATAGCCGCTGCTAATGCACAAAGTGCGCCAGCAATTAACCCAATTATTACTGCTGCCCATGGCGCTACAAATGCACAAGCTGGCGTGATTGCAACTAATCCGGCAATTGCTCCTGAAGCAGCACCCAAACTAGTTGGATGTCCATCTCTTAATTTTTCGACAACTATCCAACCTAATAGCGCTGCTGCAGTTGCAACTTGAGTATTCATTAGCGCAAGCGCTGCAAGTCCATTAGCTCCGAGCGCCGAGCCAGCATTAAAACCAAACCAACCAAACCAGAGTAATCCAGCTCCGAGTAATACAACTGGTAATGAATGTGGTCGCATCACTTCTTTCCGCCAGCCTATTCGACGGCCAAGAATTAAACTGAGCGCTAAACCTGCTGCACCTGCGTTGATATGTACTGCAGTTCCACCTGCAAAATCTTCGATTCCGCGTGCTGCTAGAAATCCGGCGCCAGTAACGGTATCCCCAACTTTATTTCCAAAAGCAAAGACCCAGTGTGCGACTGGGAAATAAACAACGGAAACCCAGATTGCAACAAAGATACTCCAAGCGCTAAGTTTTGTTCGATCTGCTATCGCGCCAGATATTAGCGCTGGCGTAATGATTGCGAACATCAATTGAAATGCTGCAAATGCCAATAATGGAATCGGATAAATTCCACCATTATTAGTAAGTTCGTTTACAGCGCTTCCAAGTCCGGAAAGTGAAAATGATCCGTACCATTGTGATCCTGATTCAAATCCGAAAGCTAATTTAAATCCATAAATTACCCAGAGGACGCTAACGATTCCGATTGTGATCATCGACATCATCATCATATTTAAAACACTTTTTGCTCGAACCATGCCACCGTAGAAGAGCGCCAATCCAGGTGTCATTAATAAAACTAAAGCGGTGCTCGCCAATACCCAAGCGGTATCGCCGGTATTTAAAACAATCTCGGTCATTTCTTTTCCCTTATCCAAAATGGGGGTTTAGCCGCGATTCTCACCGTTGAGATAGGTGAAGAATGGCGTGCTTCTATTACAGACGAGGGCAAGGAATCGTTTCGGGAAAGTGACACTTCTCCCGGTTTTGTTACAGGCTCGTTAAATCTTCCAGGTATTTCGCGGAATCAAAGCGGGAGAAATCGGCGAGGGTTTCGCCAGTTCCGATGAACTTGATTGGCAAATCCAAAGCCGCCTCAGTTGCGATCGCGATTCCACCCTTGGCGCTGCCATCCAATTTAGTAACTATCAGGCCAGTCAAACCAACACTCTCATTAAATATTTGCGCTTGGGCTAACCCATTTTGTCCAGTTGTGCCATCTAAAACAAAGAGTATTTCAGAAACCGGAATAACTTTTTCCACAACTCGCTTAACTTTTTCTAATTCCGCCATCAAATTATCTTTTGTATGTAACCTGCCCGCGGTATCGATGATTAAGTAGTCGAATTTTTCGGCGATTGCGCACTTAGCGGCATCAAATGCAACTGCGGCTGGATCTGCGCCATCGTTTCCCGATATTACTGGGATGCCAATACGCTCCCCCCAAGTCTGGATTTGCGCAACCGCAGCTGCTCGGAAAGTATCGGCCGCCGCTATTAATACTTTTTTGTTTTCATTTTTCAAGTAGTTAGCTAGCTTTGCAGCGCTAGTTGTTTTCCCAGTGCCATTAACCCCAACAATTAGTAGAACTGTGGGTTGTTGGGCATCAAAAGCAATATCTCTACTTTTCGTAGAAAGTGAATTAGTAAGCGTGGCTTTGACTGAATCCAAAAAATTATCATCTTTCCGAGATTTTGCATCATCGATAATTTTCTTAGTTACATCTGAGCCTAAATCTGCTTCAATCAATATCGTTTCTAAGTCTTGCAATTCTCCAGCCGAAGCGTTGGTGCCAGTTATTTTTGCTAAGAGCTTTTTAAAAAGACTCATGAGAAGCGATTAAACAGTTTCTGGTTCGACTTCGCGCAAACGTTGTGAAATAACTTCCGAAACGCCATCACGTCTCATAGTTACGCCATAAAGTGAGTCCGCGATCTCCATGGTGCGCTTTTGATGGGTGATGATAATTAATTGAGATGTAGCGCGAAGTTCTTCTAAAACACCAAGCAATCGACCAAGGTTGTTATCGTCAAGGGCAGCTTCAACTTCATCCAGCACATAGAACGGACTTGGTCGAGCTTTAAAGATTGCGATTAATAGCGCGACTGCGGTTAATGAGCGTTCGCCGCCCGAGAGTAATGAGAGCCGTTTAATTCGTTTTCCAGGAGGACGGGCTTCAACGTCGACACCAGAAGTTAATGGATCATCAGGATCAGTGAGAATTAATCGACCTTCGCCACCTGAGAACAATCTCGCAAAAATTACTTCAAATTCGCGCGCTGTATCTTTAAATGCTTGCAAGAAAATTTCCTGAACTTTGTCATCGACTTCTTTAATAATGTCCAGCAAATCTTTACGGGATTTCTTCAAATCTTCTAATTGTTCGGCCAGATAGCGGAGCCGTTCTTCGAGTGATGAATACTCTTCGAGAGCTAGTGGATTAATTCGACCAAGTAAGGCTAATTGACGTTCTGCGCTAGCCAATCGTTTCTCTTGTTGATCTCTGCGGTAAGGAATGAAATCACCTTGAATGATCTCGCCCGATTCAGTTTCAATAAATGTTGGTACGTCTTTCTCTGGGTTGTATTCCGCGAGCAGTACTGGAATATCTACCCCGTATTCTTCAACTGCACGCTGTTCTAATTGTTCAATACGCAAACGTTGTTCTGCTCTAGCGATCTCATCGCGATGCACACTAGAAGTTAATTGTTCTAACTCGCTCGCAAGTTCACGAATTTGGGCACGGATTGCAAGCGTCTCGCCCTCGCGTTCGCTTCTAGAATTTTCAAGACGTCCGCGTTCGGTAGCAGCTCTAGAAATAGAAACTTCAATTTGGATCAGCGCTTCGTAAGCGGTGTCAGCAATCGCTTGCGCTGTTACTGCACCTCGAGCACGAGCTTCGCGTCGTGAAATGCTTCTTGAAGCTGCTTCACGTTCAGTTTTCGCAGCATTCTCTAAATCGAATGCCCTGCGAGTTATTGCAGCAACCCGTTCTTCTTCAGTTCGTAGTTTAAGTCGAGCTTCTACTTCAAGCGCTCTTGATGTCGCTACCCGCGACCTTAAAGATTCAAGCATCGAAGTATCAGGTTCTTTCGCTTCTTCATTATTATTGAATTTAGCTTCTGCAATTTCAAGTTCGCGGCGATCAGTTTCAATCGAGATTGATGCTTCGGCAATCGCAGCTTTAAGCCGTTCGATTTCGGCATTTGCGCTCTTTACGCCTTGTCCTGCAGCCGCCATCTGTTCGGCGATGCCGGCCATCTTTGCATCTGACTCATTTAGTTTTGCTAGTGCGACCTCAAAATTTGATTGCACGCTTCGCATATTTTCTTCAGAACGGGAGAATTCAAATTTTAAACGATCGCTTAAATGCGAGCACCTAGTGAAATCTGTTTCGGCGTCGGAAATCATTGCGTTAATTTCAATTAGAGAATTCTTTACAGTCGAGCCACCACGAGCTTTGAATTGGGAAACTATGTCGCCATCTCGAGTTATCGCAGTAACGGTTGGATTTGCTGTAACAATTTCGCCAGCTTGATCAAGGGTTTCAGCTGCAACATAACCACTTAACAAGCTAGCTAATACTCGACCCAACGAAGAAGACGAGACTTTGCTTGATAAGGCGGTGAGACCAGCGGGTAGTTGCGAAATAGTTACATCTGGTGAGCCAATGATTAAAACATCCGCACTACCGGCGCTCTCTGATTTCAAATAAGTCAAAGCAGAAACCGCGCCCCGCAAATCAGCGACAACGATCGCATCTGAGAGCGTGCCCAGAGCAGCCGCTATCGCTTTTTCCCAACCGTTATCAATCGATATCAACGATGCTAACGAGCCACGAACTTCAATTCCGCGGGTGTTTGTAAGCAACGCACCACTGCCGTCTCGATGCATGGTGACTTGTCTCAGCGCATCCAATTTCGCTTCAGCGCCACTTTTATCTCGCTCAACTTTATTTAATTCTGCGGTAATTCTTTCTAATTCAGATTTGGCGCTATTTAAATCGGATTTATTCTTTTCAAAGTTTGCATCCAGATTAAGTTCGCCAGCACCAAGACCGGCAATTTCACTCTCTAACGTTGCAAATTCGTGTTGGGCATGATCGGCACGCTCTTGCGCTTCATCTTTAGCCCTAGAAAGGCGGGTTATCTCAGCATTTCCACTTTCAATTCGCGAGTTTAAACTCTTAATGTGGCCTTCTTGTCGCGCCGTTCCTTCACGCAAATCCGCAATTGCACGGAGCGCTGCGGCAACACCATCTTCTTCCGCTTTTAGCAAAGTTTCTAATTGTAAAAGTTGGTTACTCGCACTAGTTAATTCATTTCTAGATCGATCTAGATTTGCATTCAATAATTCTTCTTCGGCACGAAGCACGCGCGCTTCTTCTTCTAACGCAACTGGATCTCGGCCACTACTCCGAGCTTCTTCAGCCTCTTCCGCTAAAAAGCGAGCCCGCTCCGACGCTAAATTCTGGGTACCTCTCAGTTTTTCGCGTTGTGAGGTCAGTTGGTAATAATTCTCTTGGGCTTTTGAAAGTTCTGGATTTTCGGTTGCTGAAATTTGATCGATTTCAATTTCACGATTGCGGAATTTCTCCAAATCATTATCAACAATTGATTTGCGCGCACGGAGTGAGGTTTCATCTGCCACCTCAGCGTTGATCGTAGATTGCAAAGCAATTAGATCATCCGCAAGTAAGCGTAAGCGCGCATCTCTAACATCGGCTTGGATGGTCGCAGCTTTCTTAGCAACTTCAGCCTGTTTGCCGAGTGGCTTGAGTTGGCGGCGAAGTTCGACCGTTAGATCTTGTATCCGAGCTAAATTCCCCTGCATGGAGTCGAGTTTTCGAAGCGCTTTCTCTTTTCGCTTTCTATGCTTAAGTACACCCGCAGCTTCTTCAATAAACCCACGACGTTCTTCCGGGTTTGCAGTAAGAATCGCATCAAGTTGCCCCTGGCCGACGATGACATGCATCTCTCGTCCAATTCCACTATCGCTTAGCAATTCTTGAATATCTAACAGCCGTGCATTTTCGCCATTGATTTGATAATCACTCTGACCATTACGGAAAAGAATTCGCGAAATCGTGACTTCGGTGTAATCAATTGGGAGCGCGCCATCGGCGTTATCGATTGTTACGGAAACTTCAGCGCGACCTAATGGGGCTCGGCCGGATGTGCCTGCGAAAATTACATCTTCCATCTTTCCGCCGCGCAAACTCTTTGCACCTTGTTCTCCCATAACCCAAGCAAGCGCATCTACAACGTTACTTTTCCCAGAACCGTTCGGGCCCACCACGCAGGTGATGCCACGCTCGAATCTGAGCGTCGTCGGAGCTGCAAAGGACTTAAAGCCCTTTAAGGTAATGCTCTTCAAGTACATGGGGAAAACCTATCGCCCCAACCCATAAAGAACGGGTCATTCCGCCCGCTTGTCGGGTTTCTCACCTATTTTTTAAACTTTCCGCTTTTTCGACCTTCGATTTACCTGACACTTTGGACAGAAATGTGATGAACGATTAGCGAAGGCAATTCGGCGGATTTCGGTTCCGCATCGAGAACATGGCTCCCCATCTTGACCGTACGCGCAGAGTTCAATATCGAAATATCCACTTTCGCCATTTACATTCTTGTACTGCTCATCAAAAGATGTTCCACCGGCTTTTAAAGCTGCGCCCATTACTTCTGCTACCGAATCTAATAAGAGCTCTAACTCAAGATCTGTTAGCTCTGAACAAGCTCGCTCCGGATGAATTTTTGCTAGCCATAATGATTCATCTGCGTAGATATTTCCGACTCCACTCATAATCTCTTGGTTTAATAACGCGCGCTTAATTTCGGTTTTCCGCTGTAAGAAATTAGCCTTAACTTCGTTGCGATTGAACTTTGGATCAAAAATATCTAGCGCGATATGCGCCGCCGAATTTGGAATCCCAGCGCTACTTTGATCGACGCTAAGCCAGCCAAAAGTTCGCTGGTCAATAAATCGTACTTCAAACGCTTTTGTATTAAGTGAAATTCTAACCCGCATATGTTTTTCTACATTGGCATTTCGTTCGCTAACTATGAATTGCCCACTCATCCCAAGGTGTGCCAGCAAAACTTCGGGGCGATTAAGTTCCAACCATAAGAATTTTCCACGCCTATTCACGCTAATAATTTTCGATCCAGTAAGAGAATCAAGTGGGGCAATAGATTTTGGATTTGTGGCTCTGGGATGAAAAACTTCAACTTTACTTATTTTTTTACCTAAAATACTCTGCTCTAAGCCCCGACGTACCGTTTCAACTTCTGGTAATTCAGGCACTTTCGTTTCCACGAGATAGTTCTTCGAAAGCAACGCGTGCAGCTATCTGTTCAGCTTCGCGTTTACTCTTGCCGCTTCCTGCCGGAAAAGTTTTTCCATTAACAATAACAACAGCTACAAAATCTTTATCGTGGTCCGGCCCAGATTCCGTTATTTGATATTCGGGTACGCCTAATCCAGCTGCGGCTACCAATTCTTGTAACGCGGTTTTTCCATCCAGGCCCGCACCACGTTCTACCGCTTCCGCAATTACACCTTCCATAAGTCGAAGGACGACTGCGGTTGTAACTTCATATCCATGATCTAAATAAATTGCGCCGACAAGTGCTTCAAAAGCATCCGCCAAAATTGAATTCTTATCGCGGCCGCCAGTGTTTTCTTCACCTTTGCCAATTTTTAAATTTTCACCAAGTTTTAAATCGCGCGCTATTTGGGCGAGCGCTCTCATATTTACTACGCCAGATCGGAGCGGTGACAATCTGCTTTCATCAAGATCTGGGAATCTTTCATAAAGCGCTTCGGTAACAACTAATCCAAGAACGCTATCGCCAAGAAATTCCATACGTTCATTAGTTGGTAATCCACCAGATTCATAAGCAAACGAGCGGTGAGTTAGCGCGAGATCAAGTAGATCTAGCCTTACCGAGATCCCTAGCTTTTCAGCTAATTGGGAATTCAGAGTTAAACCTCTAGAACTTGGCGGCGGTTATAAGTACCGCACGTTGGGCAAGCAGTGTGTTGCAATTTTGGTTGTTGGCATTGATCGCAAGTTGCGATTGCAGCAGGTGTGGTCTTCCATTGGCTGCGACGGGAACGCGTGCGCGAGCGGGACATCTTTCGCTTTGGTAGTGGCACTTTGTTCTCCTTGTTATAACGGCAATCTTTTACGAGGGCGTAAGTATCCCCCATAAGACAGGCTTTTGTAAAAACGGGGCTATTTCTCGGTGACCTCTGGGCTTTTCCCGTTCGAACCATCCCAATTGGCTAGCCCAGTCCAACGGGCGTCAATAACCTCATGTTCATGGTTATCTGGAAGCGATTCCCATTTTTCGCCGCAGGTTACACATAACCCCGCACAATCTTCATCACAGAGCGGATTTATTGGTAACGCAAGAACTATTGCGTCTCGAATTGGTGTTTCCAAGTTGAGGAAATCACCGACCAAGAAGAAGGCGTCGTCAACATCAAGATCATCAGTATCAGTCGCCTTGGATTTCTGCTTTCGATCTGGTTTAGCTTCATACTCAAAGAGCTCTTGAAACATTTGATTGATCGGAAAAGTTATCGGATCCAAACATCTGGTGCATTCACCGATTGCAATTGCGTAGACCTGGCCAGTTGCCAGAATTCCTTCATCAACTGATTCCAATCTAAGTCCTAATGAAACTGAACTTCCCGATGGGACGGAAAGCAAAGGAATTCCTAAATTATCCAATAATTTTATCTCTAGCGCTGCTTCGCGCATTTCACCGGCTCGGCGCGGTAAATCATGGGCATTATAGAAAAATGGCGAATTTGTATTAATTTTCATCGACATGATTTATAAGTTAGTCGCGCAGTTGCGAAAGTACATCTTTATCGCTTGCGCCAGCAAGCCGTTCTCTGCCGCGGTTAATCGCATCTAGCGTCTTGTTTAAAATAACTTCAAGCGTGGCGAGTCTGGAATCAATGTATGCATCCACATCCTCGCGTTGAGCTTCATTAGCCAATGTCGCTTCATCAAGAATTCTCGAAGATTCTTCGCGTGCTGCGGAAACGATTGCGGTCTGTTCCACCATTCGTGAAACTTCTTCGCGTGCATGTGCAATTAATTGTTCAGCGCTTGCTTGACCGTCTTCGATTATTGCATCACGACTAGCCAACAGGTCTTGGGCGGATTCTAAATCTCGAGGGAGGGCTGCTTTAACTTCGTTAAGAATTTCCAAAAGTTCGCCGCGATGAACTACACAGGATGCGGAAAGCGGAACTGATCTGGCTTCTTCCACCGTTGTAATCGCTGAAAGTAATTTCTCAATTGCGTCCATGTTCACCATTTTCCAATAAACGTGCTTTTACTAGGGTCAATACTTTTGGTGGGATTAAGGCTGAAACATCGCCGCCGTAAGTTGCAATCTCTTTAACGAGCGACGAAGAGAGAAATGAATAAGCTGGAGTCGTTGCCATAAACAAGGTATCAACCTCTTTTAATTGCAAATTCATCTGTGCCATTTGAAGCTCATAATCAAAGTCACTGACGGCGCGAAGTCCTTTAACAATTGCTGAAACTTTATGCTCGCTACAGAAATCAACCAATAACCCAGACCAAGAATCTACTTTTACATTCTTATATTTAGCCGTAACCTCAGTAATCATTTCGATGCGTTCTGCTACGTTAAACAGGCTCGCTTTAGTTCGATTTACCAATACCGCAACGATGACTTCATCAAATAATCCGCTGGCGCGCTCGATAACATCGAGATGTCCATAAGTGATTGGGTCAAAAGACCCAGGGCAGACGGCGCGCTTCATGTGAAAACGCTAGCAACAAATCGCGTGCTTATCCATTCTGAGAGGGAAATCCATAGTAAATCACCGCATGGCCGTATTTTCTAACCTTCAGCTCCGTAATTCCGCTTGGCCATAAGAATGGCTTGCTCTTTGAATCTCGCTCTACTGCGATGATGGAATTTGATTTTAATAATTTATTCTCAAGCAATAATTCTAAATCAGCAGTTACTAATTCATTAGCAAATTCATACGGCGGATCGATAAATATTGCATCGTATTGAATATTTATGTTGGTTTTCAAAAATCTCGCAACTGATGAATTAAAAACTTGATAGGTACCAGAGCCAACAATCTTTTCGAAAAGTTCTAAATTGCTCCTTGCAATCTGTACGGCGCTCTCTTCGTTTTCGACGGCATGAGTTAGCGCAGCTCCTCGGGAAAGCGCTTCCGCGCTAACCGCGCCAGAACCCGCATATAAATCTAAAAAATATTTATCAGTTAGCGCGCCAAGTTCGGATTCCAAAGTGGAAAAAAGCGCTTCTCGTGCGCGATCAGAGGTGGGGCGGGTATCACCTACGGGGGAATTTAAATTCCGCCCTTTTGCCATTCCGGCGATAATTCTCATTAGATTATTCTCTCAGAGTTAGCGTTTATCGATAAATGCTGCGCTTTCCAGCGCTTGCAATTCTGCTACTTCAACTTTTAACAATGGGTTCTCTGAAAAGTCTGGATCTTCATCAATTAATTTACTTGCGATCTCACGTGCGCTCTCAATTAGTTCTTCATCTCGCAACACTCTCAATAATCTTAAATGAGATCTGACGCCAGATTGAGAAGCTCCCAGCACATCACCTTCCCGGCGCTGTTCCAAATCAATTCGACTTAATTCAAATCCATCAAGAGTCGAAGCGACTGCATTTAATCGCTCCATTGCCGGACTTTCCGGAACTGCTTTTGAAACTAGTAAGCAGAGTCCAGGCGCACTTCCTCGACCTACTCGCCCCCTTAATTGATGTAATTGCGATACCCCAAATCTATCGGCATCCATAATCACCATCATGGTTGCATTTGGCACATCCACGCCAACTTCAATAACCGTTGTAGAAATCAATACATCAATCTCGCCCCGTGAAAACTCTGACATTGTCTTATCTTTTACATCGGAAGCTAACCGCCCGTGTAAAACCGCGATTCTCAGACCTTTTAAAGCACCTTGCCCTAAGAGTGGATATAACTCAGAGACAGAAACCATCGGGAATTTTTCGTTTTTTTCATTTTCTAATTCTTCATCATCATCACCGCTCAATCGTTTAACTCGCGCTAACGCTTCCGCACTAAGCCCAAGTGAATTCATTGCATCCTCAGTTGAATCATTTTCGGCAATTCGTGGCGCCACAATATAAACCTGATGACCGGTCGAAACTTCTTCGCGAATTCTCTGCCATGCTCGTTCGATAAAACCAGGTTTTTCTAATTCCGGTATGACGTGAGTTGTAATTGGGGATCTTCCAGCCGGTAACTCTCGAAGTGTCGACACATCTAAATCTCCAAATACCGTCATCGCAACCGTTCGTGGTATCGGCGTAGCTGTCATCACTAATACATGTGGCGGATTCTTTGCTTTTGCTCGGAGCGCATCGCGTTGTTCTACCCCAAAGCGATGTTGTTCATCAACCACTATTAAACCTAAATCTTTAAATTCCACATTCTCGCTGAGTAGTGCATGCGTACCGATTATTATTCCAGCTTCACCATTTTGCGCTTTTTGTAACGACTCTTTTCGCGCTGCTCCACTTTGCGATCCAGTTAATAAAACTATTTGAGTACCCCGTGCATCGCCACCGATTTGTCCAGCGCTTGCCAAATCCCCCAGCAAATTATGAAACGAGCGAAAATGTTGCGCCGCTAATACTTCCGTCGGAGCCAATAATGCAGCTTGGCCGCCAGAATCCAAAACTGCCAACATTGCGCGAAGCGCGATAATGGTTTTGCCGGAACCAACTTCACCTTGCAGTAAGCGATACATCGGATGTGGCGCTGCAAGATCTTCTTCAATTTCTTTTGAAACTTCAATCTGGCCCGCTGTTAATTTGAATGGCAACCTTTGATCGAACGCTTCATGAAGTCCGCCGGATCGCACTTTCCGAGAAATTGCGAAAAGCTTATGTAACTCAACTCTTCTCATTACAAGTAATAATTGCAAAAGTAACGCCTCATCAAAAGTTAACCGCTTTCGCGCTAATTCTGCACTTTCCGGCGACTCCGGGTTATGAACTTGGACAAATGCTTCATGTAGCGTGGGAAAGCCCAACTTTTCTTTTATTGCTCTTGGTAAGTAATCTGGAATCTCTTCTAGAGCTTCGACTGCCATTGCAGTGCATTGTGCAATTTTCCATGATGGCAACTTTGCAGTTGCTGGATACATCGGTAAGTATTTACCTGCGAAATCTCCGATCGCAGAATCAACATCGTTGCCATCTGGAATAAGTTGATAATCCGGGTGCGATAGTTGTCGCTTACCTTTATATAATCCAACTTTGCCCGCAAATAATCCTTGTCGACCAGATTGCAATTCCTTTTCGCGCCATGCTTGATTAAAAAATGTCAGCGAAAGTTTTGCGCGCCCGTCAGTCACAACAACTTCCAGTATGCCGCCTTTGCGTCCTGGAATTTTCCGCACTTTTGCACTTTCTATCTCGGCAAGAATCGTTACTTCTTCGCCTTCAACCAACCCTTGAATATCGGTAAGCTCACCTCGAGCCACATACCTACGTGGGTAATGTCGGAGTAGATCCCCAAGAGTTTCAATTCCAAGTTGGGTGATAAGAACTTTTGCAGTCCGGTCGCCAACGACCTTAATTATCGGAAGATTCAAAATACCGTTGGCCATGCTTCATTCTCTCCAAAAAGTTAGCGATTTCCCCGCTGAAACTTGGCGTGACTTGGGCAAATTGGCGAAAGGAGCGCCCTTCAGGCTAATCTTGCCCCCGCTTCACTAACTCCCCTCAAACCTTGAGGGTTAAAGAAATCAACATCACGCAGGGAGAAATACCGTGGCATCGACATGCGACATCTGTGGCAAAGGCCCCAGCTTTGGTAACAATGTTTCGCACTCAAAACGACGCACTCGCCGCCGCTGGAATCCAAATATTCAACGCATCCGCACCCTCGTTGGTGGATACACAAAGCGCCAAAATGTTTGTACTTCATGCATGAAAGCGAACAAAGTCTCCCGTTAATTTAGAAGTGGGAAAACCCAACTTCTTTCGGCAGTTCTCTTCCAACTAATTCCACATAATTTTTGCCGAGCGCTTTTACTGTTCCAATTTTAAAAGCCCCATGATTTTCGTAATCTGAATCAGCTGGAACTGTCGCCAAGAATTGATGGTCTTCGCC
>JABMMO010000148.1 GCA_013205455.1 Actinomycetota bacterium | reverse complement strand
ACGTGATTGCAGAGGTAACTGATATTTCTGAAGTAGCGGTGATGGGTGTCTTTGATGCTGAATGGGGTCAACGCGTAGTTGCGATGGTAACTCTTGCACCAAACGCAACTGCAAAAGGTGATGAGCTTGTCAATAAAGTTCTAGAGCATTGCAAATCCAGAATGGCAACATACAAGAAGCCAAAAGAAGTTTTGATTGTTGAAGAATTCCCGTTGAATTCAACTGGGAAAATTGCCAAGAAAATTTTGAAAAAACAACTAGAAGATCGAAACAAATAATGAGCGCAATCGAAAAACCAGGCGAATATCCATACACCCGCGGCATCAAGCCCGATGCTGGCGTTTGGACTATGGGTCAATACGGTGGTTTTGGCACACCGCGAGAAACAAATGAGAGATTTAAAATGTTATTGGCGCAAGGCTTAACTGGTTTTAGCGTCGCGTTAGATTTACCAACACAACTTGGACTCGATTCAGATCATCCACTTGCTCAAGGTGAAGTTGGCAGAGTTGGGGTAGCGATTGATAGTCTGGCAGATATTGAAATTTTGATGGATCAAATTCCACTTGAGAAGATCAGCCAAGTAAGAACTACCGCGAATTCGATTGGTTATATCTGGGCGGCCATGTTTATTGCCCTCGCTGAACAACGCGGCGTTGATCCAAACCAATTTGGGATGTTTATTCAAAATGACGTTTTGAAAGAATACATAGCGCGCGGAACCCAAATTTTCCCAGCAGAAGCGGGCTTAAAGCTTTCAGTTGATGTTATTGAGTACATAGCCCGTGATATTCCGAAATGGGTTCCGTTAGCGATGAGCGGCTACCACATTAGAGAATCTGGTTCAGATGCGATTCAAGAAGTGGCATTTACTTTTGCAAATGCGCGTGAGTATTTAGATAAAGCGTTAGAGCGAGGCGTAACTATCGATCAAGTAGCACCAACGCTATTTACATTTTTATCTTCCAACATTGAGTTCTTGCCGGAGATCGCAAAATTCCGGGCAGCGCGTAGAACTTGGGCACGAATTGCGCGCGAAAAATATCATGCAAAAGATCCACGATCTGAGCAATTAAGAATTTTTGCATTTACTGCTGGCTCATCGCTAACTGCGCACCAGCCAATGAATAACGTAGTTAGAACAACGGTAGAAATGTTGGCGGCTGCTCTTGGCGGTATTCAAACTATGCACGTTTCTGCATTTGATGAAGCACTTGGCGTACCAACTGAAGAGGCTGCGATGTTGGCACTTCGCACCCAGCAAGTTGTGGCATTTGAAACGGGAGTATTAGATGGCGTTGACTTGTTAGCTGGTAGTTATGAAATTGAAAAAATGACAGATGAGCTCGCTGAAAAAATGTGGCAACTTCTAGAAGATATTGAAAAGCGTGGCGGTGCGCTCGAATGTATAAATAACGGTTGGTTCTCTAAAGAACTTTCTGAAAAGGCTTACCAATTTTCGATGGATGTCGAAAGTGGTAAGCGAAAAGTGGTTGGTGTAAATATTTTCCAAGCCGAATCGCCACCTTTCAAACCTTTCGCAATCGATCCGCAAAGCGAGATTGATCAAGTTGCTTCACTAAAGAAATTGAAAGCAAATCGAGATAACGAAGCTGTGAAAATTGCGCTAGCCAATGTGGGAGCGGCGGCAAAAGCTGGAGAAAACGTGGTTGGACCCTGTGTTGTCGCAGTTAAGGCCTATGCCACCGTTGGTGAAATCGTGGATCAACTACGCGAGGTCTATGGAAAGTGGCGTCCGAACACCACTTTCTAATGCCATAATTACGCCTCGTAAATCATGCCTCTCTAGCTCAGTGGTAGAGCAGCCGCCTTGTAAGCGGCAGGTCGTCAGTTCAATCCTGACGGGGGGCTCCATTTTTCTGGTTAAGCACTAAAGTCTAGTTTATGGCTGATCGAGATTTCGATGTCGTTGTAATTGGATCTGGTTTCGGTGGCTCGGTGGCGGCGCTCCGATTAACTGAAAAAGGCTACCGGGTAGCAGTTCTTGAAGCTGGCCGAAGATTTACTGATAACGATTTTCCTAAAACATCTTGGCGGATTTCAAAATTCTTATTTGCACCGCGGTTAGGACTTCGTGGAATTCAAAGAATTCATGCTTTACCTGATGTTTTAGTTTTAGCTGGTGCTGGCGTAGGTGGCGGATCATTAGTTTATGCAAACACTTTATATGTACCACCAGATACTTATTTTGAAGATAAACAATGGAAAAACATTACGGATTGGAAAGCCGAACTTAAGCCTTGGTATGACCAAGCATCACGAGTCTTAGGAGTTGCTGATAATCCATTTTTTTCACCATCCGATAAAGCGATGCAAGAAGTCGCTAATGATATGGGGGTCGGCAAGACATTTAAAATGACGCCGCTTGGTGTTTATTTTGGCGAAGGAAGTGGAGTTTTAGCTAAAGATCCATTCTTCGGCGGCGTTGGACCAGAGCGCAACGGTTGTATGCAATGTGGCGCATGCATGACCGGGTGTAGGCATAATGCGAAAAATACGCTACCTAAGAATTATTTAGGGCTGGCTGAAAAAGCTGGCACAAAAGTATTTCCAGAACATACTGTTGTAAAAATCGAAAATTTGCCTAACGGGAGTTGGAAAATCACAGCGCGGAAAAGCAGCGCTTGGCTTGGCGGCATGCGCACATTTACCGCAAACCAAGTTGTGGTAGCAGCTGGTACCTATAACACCCAGAAGTTATTGCATAAAATGAAGCGAGATGGGGTGCTTCCAAAAATTTCTAATTTCTTAGGAAAACTTTCCCGGACTAATAGCGAAGCGTTAACCGGCGCAATGATGCCAAAGCATTTTAAAAGTGATTTTTCGCAAGGATCTGCGATCACTTCATCTTTTTTTCCGAACGAACATACCCACGTTGAGCCAGTCCGATACGGCAAAGGCAGTAACTTGATGGGGCTATTACAAACAGTTATGACTGATGGAAATACCGCAAAGAGTCGTCGCAAGGCTTGGCTTCGCGAAGTAATCAAGCAACCAGCAACACTTTTTAAAATACTTGATGTTAGAAAATGGAGTGAACGCACTGTCATTGCACTTGTCATGCAAAATGTAGAGTCATCAGTTTCGGTAAGTGAAAAGCGGGGCTTATTTGGGTGGCGCTTAACTTCAACCAACGATTCTGATCACCCAAACGCAACCTATATTCCAGAAGCAAATGAAGTTGTGCGCAGAATTGCCGAAAAGAACGGTGGCGTTGCCGGTGGCCACCTAGGTGATTTGATTGGTGCGCCATTTACAGCGCATTTTGTTGGTGGTTGCGTTATTGGAGATAGTCCAAATAACGGCGTGGTTGATGCTTATCATCGAGTTTGGAACTATCCGAATTTACATGTTGTTGATGGCGCCAGCGTTACTGCAAACCTTGGTGTAAACCCATCGCTAACAATTACCGCACAAGCTGAGCGGGCATTCTCATTTTGGCCGAATAAAGGCGAAAGTGATCAACGTCCTTTACAAGGCGAGAAGTATTTAAGGCTAAATCCAATTGCGCCAAATAATCCATTTGTGCCTGAAGGTGCAATTGGCGCGTTACGAATTTCCTAGTATTTCTCGCTGCCTTGCATTTCTGCGATTTGCATATTTTGTAATCGGAAATTCAGGTTTGATATAAAAATCTCGAATTACTGATTGCATTAATTCGGCTTGTTCTTTAACAACATAGTGTGAAGCACCTGGCAACACCGCTAACCTTCCATTAGGAAAAGCTTCATACATCTCAAAAGTATGCGCACTTCGAAAGGGTTCGTCATCGCCAGCTAATATCAGTACTGGAACTTCAATTTT
>JABMMO010000147.1 GCA_013205455.1 Actinomycetota bacterium | reverse complement strand
GTTTCTTCCCGGGTCCGATATCCGAAACTTCAAATATCTTAATTCCCGCAACTTCTAAATGATTTCTGACAGATTGTGGAAGTTGACTAATCTCAGATTTAGCAATGTTTAAATGAATTTCTGCAGGTGGCAAAGTTTGATTTGTTAGAGATGAAATTAGCTCTGGTAAAGATGCAAAGCGAGCTGGGAAACTGGTTAGTGAGAGTATGTACTTCCAACTCTTGTTCCCTCCCAAATCAGGGAGTGCTAATAGATTAAGTAATTGGAGCGAATCTTCAGTTTGATGTAGTTGGGCCGAAATCGCTTTTAAATTACGTCGGTTTTCAGTTAATTTAGAGCCAATTGCTCGATTGCCGCGAATTAAATAAAGAGTGGCCGCGAAAATAAGTACGAGTAGCGCTAACTTTAAGTAAGACATAGGTTAAACCTTATCCTCGAAGGTGGCCGCGCTCGTTGCAACCACGCAAAGCCATCAAATTGTCAGATGGCCAAACCGAAATTGTGGTGATACTGCATGGCGAAATATCGATATGGAAAATGCTCTCTGGACGGGCGCCAATAATTGCAGCTACCGCAGTCTTAATGATGCCATTATGAGTAACTACAACAATTTTCTTTCCTGGATTTTCGGTAGCAACCTGATCAATTCCTTCCAAAGCTCGAGCAGTGACTTCATCATAGGACTCACCCTCAGGCGGGATATAAGAAGTAGCAGCGAGCCAATGCTTATATTCATCTGGGTATTCTGCTGACACTTCAGCGACGGACATGCCATCCCATTTTCCAAAAGATTGTTCAATCCAAATATCTTGAGTAATCACTTCCAATTTTGTACTTGCCGAAATTCTGGCTGCAGTTTCTTGGGTACGACGTAGCGGTGAAGAAAATAAGAAATCTGGTTTCAACTTAACAATTTCGTTAGCAACTGCTTCAGCCTGAGAAATACCAATATCGGTTAGCTCTGGATTTAACGGACCACTCCCAGAAAATTTTCGCGCTGGCGTTAAAATAGTCTCACCATGTCGGATTAAATAAATTGTGGTTGGCTCTTCGCCACTTATTAAACGCTCCATTAAGAAATTTTGTTGAATTGGCTCTCTTACAGAGCTTGGTGCACCATCTAAAACATCATTAAGGATGCGGTCGGCATGTGAATTCTCTTCGCGGGGGATCCAAGTGAAAGTGATCAACTCACGTGGATGAATATCACGCGCTTGAAAAGCTAACTTCTTCATATCTGGATGCTTGATCTGCCAACGCCCCGACATTTGTTCAACCACGAGCTTGCTATCCATCCGAACTTCAATCTCAGCTGTTGCGTCTATTTCATGTGCTGCCGTTAGTCCAGCTATTAAACCGCGATATTCAGCAACATTATTAGAAGCTACTCCAATAGTTTCGGCTACTTCTTTTAGCGTCTTTCCATTCTCATAAACCACTGCACCGAAAGCTGCTGGGCCAGGATTGCCACGGGATCCACCATCAGCGGTAATTGTTAATTTTCTAGCCATTTAAAACCCTTTTGGTCGCACCAAAATTCGGCGACATTCTTCGCATCGAACAATTTCATCTGCAGCCGTTTCCTTAATTTTGCTCAATTCAACCGCATTTATCGATAAGTGGCAGCCATCGCATTTGCCTTCAATTAATCTAGCTGCACCAATTCCATCGCCGGTTTTCTTAATTTTTTCGTAGAGTTCAACTACCTCTGTTGAAATTTTTACGGAAATATCAGCGCGTTGGCTATTAGCGCTTGATACTGCTTCTGCAATATCAGTTAACTCTTTGGTTTTTTGAGCATCCAACTCTGCCATCTTTAACTTAAATTGATCACGCTCTGCACTTAGAGATTTAATTCGATCATCAATTCCATCTACTCGCACCATAACTTCAAGTTCTATCTCTTCAAGTTCGCTTCTACGTTTATTTAGTGAAGCCAACTCATGTTGCATCTGCTCTAACTCTTTAGGTGAGGCGGTGCCAGATGCCATTCGTTTTTCATCTTTATCAATTCTTGCAACCACTTGTTCTACATCAATCTCAGATTTGCTTAATTCGTGCTTGATATCAGCTTTTTCAGTTTCGGCAGCGATTATTAAATCGCGGGTTGAGTTATGAGAAATAGTGAGAATTTCTAAGGCTTGAATGACTGAAAGTGTTTTTTCTTTATGCGCTAATTGGGTAAGCGAAGTATCTAAAGTTTGTAACGTAATTACACGCTCTTGTTCTTCGGGTGAGGATTTCATAACTTGGCACTCCCCTCGAAGGCTAAATAATTTGGAGTTGTATTTCAGTTCTTGTGGGCGCTGAGGGGATCGCACCCTCGACATCCTCGGTGTAAACGAGGCGCTCTACCGCTGAGCTAAGCACCCGGGCTACCGATTTTCTGGCAGCTTGGTTGACGAAGTCTACAGGGTCGCCAAAGCGGTTTTGTACTCGTTGATATCGCGAGCAGCGCTGATCGCGTTAATAACTTGCCACTTAATTACGCCAAATTTATCAATAATGAATGTGCCACGCAGTGCACATCCCCGCGCATCATCAAAAACGCCATATTTCTTCGCTACATCACCATGCGGCCAGAAATCACTCAGCACCGAAAATTGATAAGCCTCACGCTCGGCAAAAACTTTTTGAGTGAATGGTGAATCACAAGATATTGCGAGGAGTTCAACGCCATCATTTTGGAAAGCGCTAAGGTCGTCGCGCAGTGCACAAAGTTCGCCAGTACAAGTTCCAGTAAATGAGAATGGATAAAAAGTAATTACTACATTCTTTTTTCCACGAAATTTGGAAAGTGAAACAACCTCGCCATGTTGATTCTTCAATTCAAAGTCGGGAGCGAGCGCACCTATTGTTAGTGTCATTTTATTCCTAACTATTTTTTAGTGGATTTTCTAGCAACAAGTTTGGTCGCGGTCCAATCGGATGAAATCTGAAACGATGACGTAACGCTTAAACCGGCAATTGGCGCAGCATCTTGAATATCACTTGGTTCGACATGGCCATCACGACCAGCTTTTGG
>JABMMO010000146.1 GCA_013205455.1 Actinomycetota bacterium | reverse complement strand
GGCGTTCTGCTTTCGATCGCCGGTGGTTCGGATTTAGGTTTATTTGAAATTAGCGAAGCTGCGGAATTAGTTGCTAAGTGCGCACATCCAGATGCAAATATTATTTATGGAACCGTAATTGATGATGCGCTAGGCGATGAAGTAAGAGTTACCGTGATTGCGGCTGGATTCGATGGTGGCGCGCCTAAGAAAATGGCTATGCCCGTCATTAATTCCACAACAATTTCTGGGAATGCAAACCCAATTCCTAGTAATGACCCGTTAGCAGTCGCGCTCGATACTCAAGATGATAAGCCACGACGTCGGATTACATTCCAAGAGTTAGTTAGCGAAGACGAAATCGATATTCCTGATTTCATGAAGTAATCCATCAAATGATTCGCGAGTTCTTCACATCGCGTCATGGTGGCGTTGGTTCGGGGCGTTTTGCTGATTTTAATCTTGCTTTACATGTAGCGGATGATCCTGCCGCGGTATCAGCTAATCGTGAATTTTTAGCAAAGGCGCTTGAGTTGACTTCGGATCGCATTTTTTACATGAACCAAGTTCACGGTAATGAGATTGCGTTAATCGAAAGATCTAGGCCATCAACTCAAATTCCAAAAGTTGATGCGCTAATTACGGCGGAATCTGGGACCGCGTTAGTTGTATTAGTTGCTGATTGCATTCCGTTGTTATTTCGATCGCCAAAAGCGATCGCCGCAGTACATGTTGGCCGGGCTGGCTTAGTTAAAGGAATCGTGGAAGCGACTATTGCGAGGTTGATATCACTTGGCTCTAAAGTGAATGATATTAGCGCCGCGCTTGGCCCATCGATTTGTGGAAATTGTTATGAAGTTTCTCCCGAAATTTATTTAGATATAATTGCTAAATATCCAGCCACAGCCACTAATCTTGAAAAACATTGTTTAGATTTGCCGGCTGGCGTAATTTCTATTTTAGATAGTCATGAAATCGATTATTCGCGTCAGAATTCATGCACAGCGCACGGCGAAAACCTTTTTTCATATCGACGAGATGGCGTAACTGGCCGACAAGCTGGTGTAATTGCATGGTGAACCAAGAGCGCAAAACCGAAATTGCAAACGGTTTAGAAATTGCGATGGCGCGAATAAACGCAGCCGCTAAAAGTGCTAATCGGAACCCAAGCGATATTTCATTAATCGTGGTGACCAAGACGTTTCCGCGCTCTGATGCGGATTTCTTGTATGAATTAGGAGTTCGCGATTTTGGTGAGAATCGAGATCAGGAAGGCGTGGTTAAGGCAGAAAATTTTCATCCAGATGCAAAGTGGCATTTTCAAGGAAAGATTCAGAGTAATAAGATCAAATCGATTGCGAAGTGGGCCGATGTTATACATTCACTTGCCGAGATTGATCATGCGAAAGCGATAAGCGATCGGCATCAAATGACAGAAGCTGCTCGGCCTGCAAAATATCCAGTATTAATTCAAGTTTCGTTAGATACCGAAAAACGAATTGAACGCAATGGAATCGAGCCAAAAGCTTTAACTGAATTTGCTGATGCCATCGCAAAAATTTCTGGTTTGGAGATAAAGGGCTTGATGGCAGTCGCACCAATCGCCGAAAACCCTAATATCGCCTTTGCCAGGATGGCCGAAATATTTAGCGATTTTAAAGAAAAATTTCCAATGGCTACCTGGCTCTCAGCGGGGATGAGTGGTGATTTTGAAAGCGCAATAACGCATGGCGCGACACATCTCCGAATAGGCAGCTCAATCCTCGGTAACCGGAGCTACCTCTAATAAAATTAAACCATGGTTAATGCGCTCCGAAAGATGACAAATTATTTGGGTTTGACGGAAGATGATTTAGTTTCCGAGGCCCAGCTAGCACCAACTCCAACCCCAGCACCTCGAAGAATATTGCCTAGATCAACAAGTGATGTTGCGCCATCGGTTGCACCAAGACTCACAGTCGCACAACCAACGCTAATTCCAACCGAAGCTGCGCCAGTTTTGGATCGAATTGTCACGCTTCATCCGAGGTTTTACAGCGAAGCAAGAACTATTGGTGAACACTTTCGTTCTGGCTCACCTGTAATTATGAATTTGAGTGATATGGAAGAGAGTGAACGGAAGCGATTAGTAGATTTTGCCTCCGGATTAGTCTTTGGACATTCTGGAACAATCGAGCGAGTCACTCCTAAAGTATTTTTGCTTTCACCACCGAACGTAATGGTTAGCACCGAAGTTAAAGCAGCTGCGGCTGACGCAAGTTTCTTTAACCAAAGCTGACCTAGAAAAAGTGTTAAATATTGGCAATTTGATTGCCACAGTTCTCGAACTTTATTTATTTGTATTGTTTGCTCGGTTAATTTTTGATTATGCGCGAATGTTTGCTCGAAATTGGCGCCCTCGAGGAGTCATTCTGGCTTTTGCAGAGCTAACTTATTCGCTAACTGATAAACCACTATTTTTTATTCGGAGATTTATTCCACCACTTCGAATTGGATCGGTCAGTCTAGATC
>JABMMO010000145.1 GCA_013205455.1 Actinomycetota bacterium | reverse complement strand
CTTACATACGCAGCCTTAACGGCAATTTCAATGCCAGTAATTAAACGATCTAACGGAATATCTCGCTCAGTAGTAAGTGAAATAAGTGCTTTCATATCCACATGCATTATTTGGCACCATCTTTCTCTTTGCGATTAAATTCAATTTCAATAATGGCACGCTTGATATCTCCGCGTAGTACAACGACTTCAGATTTTGGCAGCGTAATTACAACTTCCTCTGTGGAAAATGACTTTATTCGACCATTAATGCTCTGCTTATCATTGGTCGTAATCTTCACTAATCTGCCAATATTTTTGCGCCAATGGCGGTCTACGGTTAATGGTCGATCCACACCAGGTGAGGTAACTTCTAGCGTAAAGGCTTTATCCCCTAGTTCAGGCAACACATCAACAACTTCCGAGATTTGTTTTGAAACAGATGTGACTTCATCAAGTGAAAGATTTCGATCTTCGCCATCAACAAAAACTGTAAGTAAACGTCGCTTACCGGCAGGTGTAATCGTGATTTCTTCTAATACAAACCCCGCGCGCTCAACTATCGGCGCGATATAACGAGTTAATTCTGCAACGCTGGCCATGTTAAACCTAACTATTTAGTTGTTATTAAATTGTTGCGAAAGTATATTAAAAGAAAGTATCAATCGCAATCCTAAGAATCAATAGGGCTGTCACTACTAAAAATACCTTACGGATTAAAGCTGACCCACCCTTAATTGCCCATCTTGCTCCAGTAACTGCGCCTGCGATATTTCCTACCGCCATGGTCAGGCCCAATAACCACATAATGTGTCCATTAAATCCAAAAATTAAGAGGGCACCCAAGTTGGTACCCCAATTAACAATTTTGGCTGTTGCAGATGCTTGTAAGAATGCAAAACCAACTGCTCCTACCAAAATCACCATCAAGAACGAACCAGTTCCAGGACCGAATATTCCATCATAGAAACCAATTACCGTTCCAGCTACGACTACAATTAAAATATTATGTTTTCGAGCGAATCGAAAGTTTTCATTTAAACCAAGTTCTTTTTTCCGCCAGGTGTATATAGCAACTATCACTAATAGCGCTAAAACTATTGGTCGAGCTGCATCTTTAGGGAAATTGCTAGCTGCAAGTGCGCCTAGCATCGAACCAATAAATGCCGGAATTGCCATCGCAAATGTCAAGCGCCAATCTGGCCGTAACCGTTTTACATATGAGTATGCAGCGGTCGAAGTTCCGAGAAATGACGGTAATTTATTTGTACCTAGCACATCGGGAGTAGCAGCATTTGGTAGCGCTACCAATAGCGAAGGCAATGAAATTAAGCCGCCACCGCCAGCAACGGCATCAACAAAACCAGCAAAAGCAGATGCTACAAATAGAAATATGATTGCAAGAAGTGAAATATCCACAAACTAAACCAGTAGAGCTAGTACTTCAGTAACTGCGCTTTCCAGAGCAACTTCCCGCTTCTCACCGCTTTTACGAATTCGTAATTCAACTTTGCCATCGATTAGCGCTTTTCCAACAATCAGAATAATTGGATTACCAATTAACTCGGCATCCTTAAATTTAACACCAGGGCTAGCATCGCGGCGATCATCTAGCATTACAGTTTTACCACTAGCCTCAATCTTTTTCGCTAAATCTTCAGCAACGTTAAACGGTTGATCATCTTTACCGGTTGCAACAATATGAACTTGAGCCGGCGCAATTTCGATTGGCCAAGATAATCCGATCTCATCATGCGTTTGTTCTGCAATCGCAGCAACGGCGCGCGAAACACCAAGTCCATATGAACCCATTGTGACTACCCGAGATTTACCTTCATGATCTAAGACAGTTAAATCTAAATTTTCTGCATATTTACGACCGAGTGCGAAGATATGACCAATCTCGATAGCGCGATCAATAATTACTGGATTTTCACATTTAGGACAGAGATCGCCAGCTTCAATTTCTACCGCTTCCACAAATGCATCAACTTGAAAATCTCGGCCATTAGTTACATAGCGAGCATGTTTATTTAATTGGTTGGCCCCGGTAATCCAATGAGTTCCAACGGCAATTCTAGGATCCGCATAAAGTTTAAGTCCGAATTTCTTCGCATCTTGCGGACCAACATAACCTTTTACTAATTCTTTTCGCGTTACAAAGTCAGCTTCTTCAAAGAGCCGCAGATCTTTAACGCCAGGCATGTTTGCTTGTAATCGTTTTACATCTACTTCGCGATTGCCTGGGACCAAGACCGAAATCGCTACCCCATCTGCCATTAGCAAAATATTCTTTAAAGTGTCGCCTGCGCTAAATCCACCACCGTAATTCTTATTCATTACTTCGACTAACGAATCAATCGTTGGGGTATTTGGCGTATCCATCACTTCAACCGGAGGTGGTGGCGGAATATCTTTAACAACTATTTTTGTGGTCATGGCTTCGACATTTGCTGCATAACCGCATTTCTCGCAGAGCACGTAAGTATCTTCGCCAGTTGGACATGGCGCTAAAAATTCTTCAGAACGCGATCCCCCCATAGCGCCAGACATTGCGGCCACTATGTTGTATTTCAATCCAAGTCGATCAAACGTTTTAATATAAGCCTGGCGATGTTTTTCATAAGATGCATCCAGCCCGGCATCATCCAAATCAAATGAATAAGAATCTTTCATGACAAATTCACGACCACGGATTATGCCACTACGAGGTCTTGGTTCATCACGGAATTTAGTTTGGATCTGATAAATATGAAGTGGCAGATCTTTATAAGAGGAGTACTCGCCTTTAACCATTAGCGTGAACATCTCTTCATGGGTTGGGCCTAAAAGATAATCGCCACCTTTTCGATCTTGTAATCGAAATAAATCAGCGCCGTATTCTGCCCAACGATTAGTTTTCTCATATGGCTCACGTGGTAACAGCGCAGGAAAATTAACTTCTTGAAAACCCGCAGCATCCATCTCTTCACGGATTACCCGTTCTATATTTCGATAAGTTAAGTATCCAAGTGGTAGCCAAGAATAAATCCCAGCGGCAATTCGGCGAATATATCCAGCTCGAACCAATAACCGATGGCTAGCTACTTCTGCATCTGATGGATCGTCGCGAAGTGTACGTAAGAAGAGCGTAGACATTCGCAACATGGCGCAACCTTACCGAGAACTAACGAAAATTAATGAACATTTACTGATGGTTTGCCGCTGGCGGCTCCCGCAGCTTCCATTTCTTCAGCAAGACGCATCGCTTCTTCAATTAAAGTTTCAACAATTTGAGCCTCGGGTACTGTTTTAATAACTTCACCCTTTACAAAAATCTGACCTTTGCCATTACCGGAAGCAACACCGAGATCGGCTTCGCGCGCTTCACCAGGACCATTTACAACGCAACCCATTACTGCAACCCGAAGTGGCACCGTCATTCCTTGTAACCCCGCTTGTACTTTTTCCGCGAGAGAATAAACATCGACTTGGGCGCGGCCACATGAAGGGCAAGAAACTATTTCTAGTTTTCGTTGGCGCAAATTTAATGATTCTAGAATAGACAATCCAACTTTTATTTCTTCAACTGGTGGCGCCGATAACGAAACTCGAATTGTGTCGCCAATTCCTTCAGCTAATAAGATTGCAAATGCGGTTGCAGATTTAATTGTGCCTTGGAAAAGTGGACCGGCTTCGGTTACGCCAAGATGTAATGGGTAATCGCACTTTGCAGCTAGTAATCGATAAGCCTTAACCATAACTACTGGGTCGTGGTGTTTTACCGAAATTTTTATATCGGAAAAGCCATGTTCTTCAAATAGCCCAGCTTCCCAAAGTGCGGATTCGACTAAAGCCTCGGGGGTGGCTTTGCCATATTTTGCTAACAACCTTGGATCTAAAGATCCGGCATTTACACCGATTCGAATCGGAACCCCAGCATCGCCAGCGGCTTTCGCAACTTCTTTAACTTTGTCATCAAATTGTTTAATATTTCCTGGATTAACTCGAACCGCAGCACAACCAGCATCAATTGCCGCAAAAATATATTTTGGTTGAAAGTGAATATCTGCAATTACTGGGATCTGTGATTTTTTAGCAATCTGTGCCAGCGCATCAGCATCGTCTTGACTCGGTACCGCTACTCGCACAATCTGACAACCTGAAGCGGTTAGCTCTGCGATCTGTTGCAGCGTAGAATTTACATCAGACGTTACCGTGGTGCACATTGATTGGACGCTTACCGGTGCATCGCCACCAACTAAAACGCTGCCGACTTTTAATTGCTTAGACTTTCGACGAGGCGCCAGCGTTGGCGGTGGTGCGCTTGGCATTCCTAAATCGGTCATGTGCTTATTCTGCCCTAAAGTCCGAGCGAAATCGGATTGAAAATGTCGGCGGCAAGTAGCAGTAGCGTCAATGCTGCGAGTAGGCCGAAAACCACCATCGTAATTGGAGTTAATCGTTCTACATCTATTGGACCTGGATCAAGCTTCCCTCGAGCCAGCGCAATTTTTCGGCGTAGCCCTTCCACAATCGCGATCGCCATATGTCCGCCATCTAGCGGCAGAATTGGAAGTAAATTAAATATTCCAATAAAGATATTTAAGCTAGCAACTATTAACACAAATGATACAATTTTTTCAGGAAGAGTAAGCGCACCACTACTTGCAGTTTGGGCTGAGACTCGCGCAACACCGACAATACCGACTAAACCATTTGCATTTCGAGCTTCGCCACCAAATGTTTGGCGGACTATAGATGGAATTTGGGTTGGCAGTGAAACTAGGGCTTTAACCGAGCCAACTACTAAATCTTTAGTAATTAATAGCGATACTTTGCTTGCAGATATCGGGTTCTCTCGAACTAGCCCGACTTTATTCCTAACTCCAATAATCCCCCAACTTTTTCCATCTGATGTGATCTGTACTGGAGTTACTGCAATCGCTAACTTTTCACCGTTACGTAAGATTGAAAGCGTAATTTCTTTACCCGAAGATTGGCGAATTATTGGGACTATTTCCGACCACTTCAAATTTTCTTTCCCGTTGATTCCAACTATCTGATCGTCAGCCAAGATTCCCGCAACTTTAGCTGGGGATGGCGCTGAAGTTGATAGACATACGGTCTCAGTAGTTCTAATACAAGGCAGCGTCTCTTCAACTGTTGGTAGTATTTGTGAAGTTCCGATACCGGCAATTAAAACAAAAAGTAAGAAAATTCCTAATACAAAGTGATTAAACGAACCCGCACCTAATACAACTAGACGCCGCTTTGAAGATGCTTTGTAAAAAGCACGATCACTATCTTCCGGCGCTAGCTCTTCTCGTGGCGACATCCCAACGATCTTGCAATATCCGCCCGCCGGAATAACTTTTATACCAAACTCAGTTTCGCCTCTTGTAGTTGACCAAATTCGTTGGCCAAATCCAAGAAAAAATTCAGTCACTTTCATGCCATACCGTTTTGCCGTTATGTAATGACCGAATTCATGAACCATCACAGAAAAAAGCAGTGCTACTACAAATGCAATTACTCCAAGAATTCCCACTTAAACCCCTAACGTTTCACGAGCTACTCGTCGGGCATCATTCTCGATAGCGCTGACATCTTTAAGATCGCGTAATTTTATAGGAGCACCAGCTCCGATTTTCTGCAACACAGTTTCGATGCTATCCACAATTGCTGTGAATTTAATGCGACCTTCAAGAAAAGCTGCTACTGCAACCTCGTTGGCAGCATTAAATATGGCAGTTGTGCCACCACCTAAATCACCACACCTCCGCGCTAAATCAATGGCTGGAAATTTCTCATTATTGATCGGCTCAAAACTCCACTCATGTTTTGCTTTCCAATCAATGGCAACCATTAAATCTGAGGTTCGATCCGGAAAACCTAAGGCATAACCAATCGGCCCTTTCATATTGGGTGGGCTTGCCTGTGCCAAAGTAGAACCGTCTTTGAATTCCACCATTGAGTGAATTACAGATTGCGGATGGACCACCGCTTCGATTTTTTCGTAAGGTAAATTAAATAAATAATGTGCTTCAATAATCTCTAGCCCTTTATTTACCAAAGTCGCAGAATTTATTGTGACTACGTTACCCATGGTCCATGTTGGATGGGTTAAAGCTTCGGCAATAGTGACCGTGGATAAATCGCTACGATCTTTAAATGGACCCCCGCTTGCAGTGAGAATAACTTTTTTTACATCACTTAACTTTCCGGCAAGCATGCATTGGTAAAGCGCTGAGTGCTCTGAATCAACTGGAATTATTCGATCTCTGCCATAAGCCATAACCAAATCGCCACCTGCAACTAGCGACTCTTTATTTGCTAACGCAACTAAATTTCCGGCAGCAAGGGCTGCCAGAGTTGGCTCTAATCCGATTGAACCGTTTATGCCATTTAATACAACGTCGCACGGCAGTGACGCAATTTGAGCGGCGGCGGTAGCACCATCAATAACGTGCACTCCGGCAATTCCATCTTTTATCGCGGAAGTATCGGCCGTGGTACCAACTATGGGAACGTTAAATTTTTTCGCTTGGGAAAGTAAAAGTTGTAAATTCTTTGATCCTGATGCAAGGCCAACTACTTTGAATTTTCCAGGATTGGCGGCAACAATCTCTAAAGCTTGCAGGCCGATTGAGCCAGTGGAGCCCAAAATGACAATCTCGCGCATGTGGTTATTTTAACAACGAAAAAATTAATTCTGTGCCGAAGGTCAAAATTGTAGAATTGCAAGGCTTGGGGCCGCCTCGTGCTTTAAATCACGCTCAACTTTTTCTTAATTGTAGTTACACTCTCACCTATGTCCACTGGTTCAAATATTCCGCAAGTTCGTAAATTAGTAACTGCTATCCCAGGTCCAAAATCCCAAGCCTTAATGCAACGGCGTAGCGATGCCGTATCCACAGCACTTGGTATGGCCATCCCAGTAATGGTTGAAAAAGCTGGTGGCGGTGTGATCGTTGATATCGATGGCAACTCCATCATCGATATGGGTTCTGGAATTGCAGTAGTTAGCGTTGGAAATAGCGCCGATCGTGTTGTGAAAAATGTTATTGATCAAGTGCAAGCTTTTACCCACACCTGCTTCATGGTTGCGCCATATATGGGATATATCGAAGTATGCGAAGCGTTAAATCGCTTAACTCCAGGAACTGGTAAAAAGAAATCTGCGCTATTTAACTCCGGCGCGGAAGCGTTAGAAAACGCTGTAAAAATTGCCCGACGCTTTACAAAGCGGGAAGCGGTTGTGGTATTTGAACACGGTTATCACGGTCGCACAAACTTAACGATGGCAATGACCGCTAAGAACATGCCATATAAAGATGGTTTCGGCCCATTTACTCCAGAGATTTACCGGATGCCAATGGCTTATCCATACCGTTGGCCAGGCGGTGCTGATAATTGCGCAAACGAAGCGCTTGATCTTGTACTCCATAAAATTGAAAAAGAGATCGGCGTAAATCGGCTCGCTGCAATTGTGATTGAACCAATTCAAGGCGAAGGCGGATTCATCGTGCCACCTAAAGGATTTATCGCTGGCCTTTCTAAATTCTGCACCGACAATGGAGCGCTCTTTATCGCAGATGAGGTACAGACTGGATTTGCTAGAACTGGCGTTATGTTTGCCAGTGAAGATGAAGGTGTAGTTCCAGATTTAATTACTACCGCTAAAGGAATTGCGGGTGGATTGCCACTTGCTGCTGTAACTGGTCGCGCTGATGTAATGGATTCCATTCACGCGGGTGGGTTAGGTGGCACTTTTGGTGGCTCCCCAATCGCTTGCGCGGCAGCGCTCGGCGCAATTGCAACCATTGAAGAAGAAAAGTTATGTGATCGCGCACTCCACCTTGGAAAAATAATGCGGGATTCACTGCTAGCCATGCAGAAAAAATACGCAATCATCGGTGATGTTCGTGGTCGCGGTGCCATGCAAGCTATCGAATTAGTATTGCCGGGCGGAATTGAACCGAACCCAACCGCACTCGCCTCAATCGTAAAATATTGCCAAGTAAATGGCGTACTTATTCTTTCGGCTGGAACTTACGGAAACGTAATTCGATTACTGCCGCCGCTAGTAATGCCAGAAAACTTATTGGTTGAAGCGTTAGAGATCCTTGATCAAGCTATCGCGCAAGCGATTTAACGATCCAGTAAATTCCTAGTCGGCGAATAGACGCCACCAGTACGTTTAAATGCAATTGCACTTATCGCTTCTAGCACCACGCGATTAGCCAACATCGCGGTGATATCTGCGCTATCAAATGGTGGCGAAACTTCGACAATATCAACGCCAACAATCGGAAGTTCCAAACAGATTCGACGCACCGCTTCCAATAACTCTCTGCTGGTCATGCCACCTGGTTCTGGTGTGCCAGTTCCCGGAGCCATCCCAGGATCAACCACATCAATATCAACTGAAAGAAATACACCTTCACAACCATCAGTAAGTGTTACAAATGATTCATCTAGAACTGCTTTCATGCCGCGGTGATGAATCTCAGTCATTTCGTAGGAACGCATTCCTTGATCGCGCATCCAATCAAGGGTTCTACTATCTGGCCAATATCCGCGTAGCCCCAATTGCAAGAATCGATCGCCACGCACTGCGCCAGAATCAATTAACCGTCGCATTGGAGTTCCATGTCCAACAAGTGCGCCAAATTGATTGTCACCGGTATCGGCATG
>JABMMO010000144.1 GCA_013205455.1 Actinomycetota bacterium | reverse complement strand
CCAACTCCAACTCCAACTCCAACTCCAACTCCAACTCCAACTCCAACTCCAACTCCAACGCCAACGCCACTTCCAGCAGAAAGATCTCGCTGCACCAAAATTGGAGCCAAAGTTGTTGGCACTACAACTTATATGCGCTGCTCTTGGGCAGGGCATTCCATCTCATTAGAGGAAGCCATACAGAGATTGGAATGGCGATCCTTTTCAATCGTGAACGTATCGACATCAAAATCGAATAACTATTCAGTGTCCCCAATTGAAAATGCAACTTGTCTTAATTCTGGTGACACCTTTGATGTTTCCGGAGGAATCTTGGAATGTCGCTGGGTTGCTGGCAAAAAGCTGCTATGGATCAAGATAAATACCATTAAAAAAACCTTCACAAATAGCAAGAGCCCAGTATCTATTGATATTTGCAAACTACAGCTAAGTGATTCAATAGGCCCTAAAAGTGGCAATGGCGGCGTAGTTGGGTTTCCGCACTGGGTTCCGGACGGAAGAATGAATGTGAAGGGTTCCAATGAGATATTAATTGTCCCTATCGATTTTCCAGATTTTCCGGGAGGCTCTGGCCTTCTTGAGCAGTTGGAATACGATAAGAAATGGTTAACTAACTGGTACGACTATTTTAGTAGTGGTCAATCTCAATTCAATGTAACCACAATAAATCGCTGGTTTAGGATGTCCCAGAACCGATCAGGTTATCCGACAAATGCTAAAAGTATCGACGCATATGGCAACGATGCCAATTTGAGGCAAGGAAACCAAGCGCAGGCGTTCATCGACGAAATAACAAAAGAAATAGATTTACGTAAATTTTCAACTATTTATTTGTTTTACCCAGATGGAGAATATGCTTTAGGCGATTTAATTGTTCGAAACCACACATTCAAAGTCAAAGAAGGTGAAGTACAACTTAATTTTTTTAGTTGGGGACGTAATTTAGAAGGTATGGAGACTCTCAAGTGGTCCTACTACATCCACGAAACCCTGCATGACCTAGGAGTCCTCGGCCATGCCCCGGGCAATGGCTGGCCGTTAGGAATAATGACTACCCAATCGGGGATTAGTTATGCATTAAATCCATGGGAGCAATTTTTATTGGACTGGTTACCTCCAGAACAAATCTATTGTGACGAAGCTAGAACACTAAAATCAGTGACTCTATCTTTAAGTCCAGTAGAGCGTGAAGATAAACAGACAAAGATGGCGGTAATTAAACTCTCACCCACAAGAGCCATAGTTGTCGAATCGCATGGAATCGATAAGTGGAGTAATTTCAAATTTGGCGATCGTGAGTTTCCTCCTGGCTTCTACTCTGTCATGGCCTATATCGTTGATTTAGATAAAGCTGTAAGACCACCGGGCCTTTCTGATGGCAGCTCATCATCAAACGATGATTGGGCCTGGGCTTTATGGCAGAAGGTCGATGGCGGGTCCTCAAACAGATTCAATACTTCCGTTGGTGATAGAAAAAACCTTGGCGATTATGTTGCCGTACTCGGTGACTCATTTGTGATCGAAGGCGTCCGTATTAAACTTATCGGAACGGGTGATTACGAAACAATTGAAATTACGAAACTTTAATAGTTCTTGATTTAGATTGCTTCCCAGAGTTACTAATTATTTGTGATCTAGGAGAGAATGATCCCTATGTCGCTCTCGTTCTATATTCACATCCCGTATTGCGTAAAGCGCTGCGGTTACTGTGATTTCAACACATACACACCTAGCGAATTGCGTAGTGGCGATTTGTCCGCGGATATTTCTGGGGTATCTGAAGGGTATATAGATCGAGTTTTAAAAGAAATTGATCAAGCCAGAAGTGAAGTGAATGGTGCGATTGTGCCAACTATATTTTTTGGCGGTGGCACCCCAACGCTTCTGCAAGCTCACGATTTAAACCGAGTTATTGCCAAAATCAAAAGCAAATTCGAAGTAAGTAAAGATTGCGAAATAACGATAGAGGCTAATCCCGATACGGTTACCGAAGATTTACTTACAAAATTACGAGAAGGTGGCTTCAACCGAATTTCTTTTGGAATGCAATCCGCAGTTCCACATGTATTAGCAACCCTTGATCGAACTCATAAACCCGAAGGTGTAAACAAATCTGTTGAACTTGCAAGGAAGACTGGGTTTGATCACATCAGTGTGGATCTAATTTACGGTACCCCAGGTGAGTCAATCCCGGATTGGGAAATTTCAGTAAATAGCGCGCTATCAATGGCGATTGATCACATAAGTGCGTATGCGCTAATTGTTGAAGCTGGTACAAAACTTTCCAACCAAGTTAAACGTGGCGAAGTAATCATGCCAGCCGATGATGAGACTGCGGAAAAGTATCGGATAGCTGATGATCTTTTTGCCAGTGCCGGATTTAATTGGTACGAATTAAGTAATTGGGCTAAACCAGGTGGTGAATGCCGCCACAATATTAATTATTGGAATGGTTCGAATTGGTGGGGGGTTGGGCCTGGCGCCCATTCTTTCTTAGGAAATGAACGCTGGTGGAATGTGAAACATCCAAGCGCTTATCAGGAGCGAATAGATTCCGGGCTTTCGCCAAAATTAGCGGGAGAAACTTTGACTTTAGAAAATCGCAATGATGAGAAAATTATGTTGCAAATTAGGTTGGTTGATGGAATAGATCGAAATTCATTAACGTCAGCACAAAATGCAAACGCAGCAAAATATCTAGAAAGCGACCATATTTCACACTCACATTGGTCGCAAGGTCGGGTTGTGTTAACCCAATCGGGGCGCTTAATTGCCGACCGAATCGTCCGCGAATTAATGGTGTAGTACCTTTTCCACCATGAGCACATCAAATACGAAGGTTCCAAATATGGAATCGCGCCAATTAGAGATATTGCGCGCAATCGTTGAAGAGTATGTCGCCACCGAAGAGCCAGTTGGTTCTAAATCAATCGCACAACGCCATGATCTTGGGATTTCGCCAGCAACAATTCGTAATGAAATGGCAGTCTTGGAAGAGGCTGGGTTGATTACACAACCTCACACCAGCGCAGGTCGAATTCCAACTAATCTCGGATATCGAATTTTCGTAGATAAATTAGCCACCATAAAACCTTTCTCAGAGCCAGAGCGACGCGCAATCGAAACTTTCTTAGAAGGCGCTGGAGATTTAGATGATGTGATGGCTCGAACTGTGCGGTTGCTTGCGCAGATAACTAAACAAGTTGCGGTTGTGCAATATCCATCTCACGCAGACTCTAAAGCGAAAGTGGCGTTAGCTGGTACCGCAAATTTAGCGCGCTCTAGCCATGAACAAGCCTCCGATATCCATCCAATTTTGGAAGCGCTCGAAGAACAAGTTGTGCTTCTTCGATTGCTTAGTGATGTAGGCGATTCAATGCGTGTACGAATTGGAGATGAACAGTCGGAAAAGAATTTGCAAACCACAAGCCTTGTCTCTATGAGTTACGGGCAAGATGGCAGCCCTGCTGGCGCTCTAGGTATTATTGGCCCAACTCGAATGGATTATGCAAGTTCTATGTCGGCCGTTACTGCTGTTGCAAGATATGTTGGAAAATTCTTAGGGGATAATAAGTAACTTATGGCTGACCTTTACGAAACCCTCGGCGTTAGTCGAGAAGCAAGCGCTGACGAGATAAAAAAGTCATACCGAAAATTAGCGCGCGAGTTGCACCCAGATGTGAATCCTGACCCTGCAGTACAAGATAGGTTTAAAGAGATAACTGCCGCGTACGAAGTTTTAAGTGATCCGAATAAACGACAAAATTACGATCAAGGCGGCCAAGGATTTAACGGATTTGGTAATGCCAATTTCGGTTTTGGCGACATCATGGATGCATTTTTTGGTGGCGGCGGAAATTCGCGTGGTCCAAGGCCGAGAAT
>JABMMO010000143.1 GCA_013205455.1 Actinomycetota bacterium | reverse complement strand
TTGTTTGCTCGCATTAGCTTTTATTACTCCGCCACCGACATAAAGGACTGGCCTCTTTGATTTCGCAATTAGCGCTGCGGCATCTCGGATTGCTTGGCTATCTGGTTTAGTTTTTGGGTTGTAGCCAGCTAAGTTAATATTAGTTGGCCATTTAAACTCGGTCATCTTCTGTAACGCATCCTTAGCGATATCAACTAGCACTGGACCAGGACGACCAGTTCCAGCAATATGGAAAGCTTCTGCGATCGCGCGCGCTATATCATCTGGGTTAGTGATCAAATAATTATGTTTGGTAATCGGCATCGTGATACCGCGAATGTCAGCTTCTTGGAATGCATCGGTTCCGATTGCAGCAGAAGGTACTTGTCCGGTGATTGCAACCATTGGCACAGAATCCATCGCAGCATCGCCGATTGGCGTAACTAAATTTGTAGCTCCTGGTCCTGATGTTGCGATGCAGACTCCGACGCGGCCAGTTACTTGGGCATATCCAGTTGCAGCATGACCAGCACCTTGCTCATGGCGAACCAAGATGTGGCGAATTTTGGAATCGTAAATCGGATCGTAAGCCGGCAAAATTGCACCACCCGGAATTCCAAACATGACTTCAACGCCAGCGTGCTCGAGTGATTTCACTAAGCTCTGCGCTCCAGTTACTTGGTTACTCATTCCGACCTACTCCTTATCCTTCTCTAATTAACTCCACTAACAGAAAAACCCTCAGTTTTAACTGAGGGTAGCGCGGGATCTGATTTTTCTAGATCGCGCGCTCTTGAATCACCACTGAGGTAGTAAGTGTTTTCATGGCCAAATTATCGCGCACGCCCGCGGGGCTAGTCAACCCATGAGATGCGCATCTCAATATATGGCCATGCCTATCTGGAAATTCAGTAGCAAATTATCGTGAGAAACTTCGCTTGATGATTTCAACAGCGAGCCTTGAATTACGAGCCGGGGCTCGATTACTCGTCAGCGGAGTATCAGTTCGCATCAACCACGGAGATCGCGTGGGCTTTGTCGGGCGAAATGGTGCTGGGAAAAGCACTTTAGCAAAAGTGCTAGCGGGTGAAACTCAACCTGCAGGCGGTCAAGTAATTCGAACCGGAATGATCGGTTATCTCCCCCAAGATCCGCGCACCGGCGATGAAGCCGGTTCGGTTGTAGAGCGAATTCTTTCAGTTCGTGAATTAGATCAAATAGTTTCGCGGATGCGAAAAGCTGAAGAAGCAATGTCGATTGCGCAAGGCGATGAACTTGAAGTTGCAATGACGCGCTACACCAGAGCGGAAAATGAATTTAGTATCGCCGGCGGATATGGGGCAACCGCGGAAGCTGAATCTATTGCGATGAGTTTAGGTATCCCAGAACGGTTATTTGATCAACAACTAGATTCGTTGAGCGGTGGCCAACGCCGTCGAATTGAGTTGGCCAGAATCCTATTTAGTGGCGCTGATACCTTGCTATTGGATGAACCAACAAACCATTTAGATGCCGACTCAGTTGTTTGGCTCCGTGATTATTTAATGAAATATTCCGGCGGGTTAGTAATTATTAGCCACGATGTGAACTTAATCGAAACCGTGGTAAATAAGGTTTTCTATTTAGATGCCAACCGAAATGTTATCGATGTGTACAACATGGGTTGGAAAAAATATTTGCAGCAACGTGAACAAGATGAACACCGTCGTAAGATTGATCGCGCAATTGCAGAGAAGAAAGCTGCCATCTTGGAGAAACAAGCAGAGAAGATGCGAGCAAAAGCTTCCAAGGCAAAAGCTGCCCAGGGCATGTTCCGCCGTGCCGATAAATTGCGTTCCGATTTAGCTGATGTTCGCAAAGTAGATAAAGTTGCAAAATTACGTTTCCCAACGCCATCTCCTTGCGGCAAAACTCCGCTTACTGCGACCGCGCTTAGCAAATCTTACGGATCGCTCGAAGTTTTTACCGATGTAGATCTCGCAATCGATAAAGGTTCTCGCGTTGTGATTTTGGGGCTAAATGGTGCTGGTAAAACTACTTTACTTAGAATGTTAGCTGGCGAGCTAGAGCCAGATACCGGTGAAGTAATTCCTGGCCATGGTTTAAAAATTGGTTACTATGCTCAAGAACATGAGTCATTAGATTATGAGCGAACAATTTTAGAAAATATGAATAGCACCGGCGTTGATTTGAAAGATGCTGAAGCGCGCAGCGTGCTTGGTTCCTTCTTATTTACCGGTGATGATGTGCATAAACCAGTGAAAGTATTAAGTGGCGGCGAACGAACTCGGCTTGCGTTAGCGCTATTGGTTGTTAGCGCTGCAAATGTATTACTTCTTGATGAACCTACAAATAACTTAGATCCGGCATCTCGGGAAGAGATTTTGGCAGCGCTTGGCGAATATCAAGGTTCAGTGATTTTGGTATCACATGATGAAGGCGCAGTTTTATCGCTAAAGCCAGATCGGGTTTTATTACTTCCAGATGGTGATGAAGATTTGTGGAACGAAAGCTATATGGATCTAGTGGAGATTGATTAGTCGCAGACTGCACCTTTAGAAGCTGAACCAACTAATTTAGAATACTTAGCCAAGACGCCCCGCTTGTACTTATGTGGCACTGGTTTAAATGATTTCTTTCGCTCGACTAACTCTTTCTCATCAACTAATAAATCTAATTGACGAGTAACAGTATTAATTCTAATTCGATCGCCATCTTTAACAAGTGCAATTGGGCCGCAATCAACTGCTTCTGGTGCAATATGACCAACACATAGTCCGGTAGTTCCACCAGAGAATCGACCATCAGTTAGAAGTAGGACAGATTTTCCTAAACCAGCTCCTTTGATTGCGCCAGTAATCATTAACATCTCGCGCATACCTGGTCCACCTTTTGGACCTTCGTAACGAACTACGACAACATCGCCAGCTTGGATAGTTCCATTTTCTAACGCAACCATCGCAGATTGTTCGCGATCGAAAACTCGTGCTGGTCCTTCAAATTCAGCTACTCCAACGCCAGCAACTTTTGTGACAGCACCATCTGGCGCAAGTGAACCGCCAAGAATTGTGATGCCGCCGCCAAGTGACATTGGTTTCGATGTTGCGCGGAGAATTTCGCCATCTGGATCGGGTGGCGCAATATCTTTAAGGTTTTCTGCCATAGTTTTTCCAGTTACAGTCAAGCAATCGCCATGCAATAAACCAGCATCTAATAGCGATTTAAGCACTACCGGAATTCCACCGACCTTATCGACATCGCTCATCACAAAGCGCCCGAACGGTTTTAAATCACCAAGCAGTGGAACTTTAGAACCGATTCGATGGAAATCAGCGAGCGTTAAATCCACATCAGCTTCATGTGCAATTGCAAGTAAGTGCAGCACTGCATTTGTTGAACCACCAAGTGCCATCACGGCAGTTATCGCATTTTCAAAAGCGGGCTTCGTGAGAATGTCCCGTGTCGTGATTCCTTGACGAATCAATTCCACAACTGCAGCTCCAGATTTAATTGCATAAGTATCGCGGCGGCGATCTACTGCTGGTGGCGCAGCCGAGCCGGGAAGTGAAAGTCCGATTGCTTCACCAACAGTTGCCATTGTGTTTGCGGTGTACATACCGCCACATGCACCTTCACCTGGACAGATTGCGCGTTCAATTTTATCTAATTGCTCTTGCGAAATTAAGCCACGCGCACATGCTCCCACTGCTTCAAAAGCATCGATAATAGTTACATCTTTACCATCAACTTGTCCAGGCAAAGTTGAGCCCGCGTAAACAAAAACACTTGCGACATCGATTCGGGCTGCAGCCATCATCATTCCAGGAAGTGATTTATCGCAACCAGCAAAAGTAACCATGCCATCAAAACGCTCGGCTTGCATAACTGTCTCAACTGAATCTGCAATAACTTCTCGAGATACTAATGAGAAATGCATTCCTTCATGTCCCATCGAAATTCCATCGGAGACTGAGATAGTTCCGAATTGCATTGGGAATCCGCCAGCATCGATGACGCCTTGTTTCGATGCTTTTGCTAACCGATCAAGCGAGAGATTGCATGGCGTAATTTCATTCCAAGACGAAGCTATTCCAATCTGTGGTTTAACCCAATCGCCATCTTTCATACCAACAGCTCGCAACATTCCGCGAGCAGGGGCGCGTTCTAAGCCATCAGTCACTAAGCCAGAACGTGGCTTCATTTTGTTGGCTGGGGTATCAGTCATTTACGAATCTTACAATCCTTATTGACCCAGATGCTTCAAAAGCAATTCTCGAACTTTCGCGGCATCGGCTTGGCCTTTTGTTTCTTTCATGACGGCACCGATTAGCGCGCCTGCCGCAGGAAGATTTCCGCCGCGAACTTTTTCAGCCACATCAGGTTGGGCTGCGATTGCTTTTTCAATTGCTGCCATCAGCGCACCATCATCAGATACAACTTTAATTCCACGTTTTTCAATTACTTCACTTGGCCGACCTTCGCCAGCGATCACTGCTTCAATAACTTGGCGCGCTAATTTATCGGTTAA
>JABMMO010000142.1 GCA_013205455.1 Actinomycetota bacterium | reverse complement strand
GACGATAAATTATGCAGAAGTTGCTGAGTTAGTTCATGAATTCATAATCGGAGAATCGGTTCAATTACTTGAAACTCTTGCCGAGAAGATTGCTTCGGCCATACTTGCGGTTTATCAATTAGCTAATGAAGTACATGTAACGATCCATAAGCCGGAAGCACCGATTGCCATTCCATTTCTAGATGTCTCAGTAACAATTCAACGTTCGCGATGAAGGCAGTCATCGCACTCGGCGCTAATTTGGGTGACCCAGTTTCTCAATTAGAAAATGCGGTACTAGAAATAACTAAAGAGCTTTTTGTAATTTCGGTATCAAAATTTATTGAGACGGAACCAGTCGATGCGCCCGGCCAACCGAAATATTTCAACGGGGTTCTGATCGCGCATACCGAGATGAAACCCCTTGATTTACTGCACTTATTACAGAGAATTGAGAAAATGGGTGGCCGAGAACGTTCAATCCAGAATGCGGCGAGAACGATAGATCTTGATTTAATTTCTTACGGCGAAATCTTTCTCGACACTGCAGAATTAACCTTGCCGCACCCACGGGCGCACTTACGCGCATTTGTGCTTGAACCTTGGGCGAGTATCGATGTTGATGGCGTTCTTCCTGGGCATGGTGAAATAAAAAAGTTGTTGGCTACCCTGCATTAGTTAGGTAGACTTTTCACACTGCCCGGTACCCCGAAAGGACTGGAGCCTAAAATGAAAGTTATTAAGAGCGCCACTGAACTTTCGCGCGCATTAATCCAGCCAATTGCGTTTGTGCCGACCATGGGAGCTTTGCATGTGGGACATCAGTCGCTGATAAAAAGGGCACGTGAAGTTTCGGAAAATGTAATAGTGAGCGTATATGTCAACCCGTTGCAATTCGAAAACCAAGAAGATTTAAATAGCTATCCAAGTTCACCAGAAATTGATGAAGAATTAGCGGCGGCGGCTGGTGCCACAATCTTGTGGCGGCCAAATCAATCTGAGCTTTACCCAAACGGCATAACCAAAATTTCAGCAGGCGGGGTTGGCGCTATTTACGAAGGTAACCGTGCCGGACATTTCGATGGGGTATTAACCGTTGTGCATGCGCTCTTCTCGAACATTAAACCTACCTGGGCAATATTCGGTGAAAAAGATTTACAACAACTGTTCTTAATTAGAAAAATGGCTAGCGAATTTTTTCCAGCAATTAAAGTATTAAGTGGCGAAACTTTCCGAGAGTCATCAGGATTAGCGCTATCTTCTAGAAACTCTCGACTTTCAGCTGAAAATAAGAATTACGCCACCATAGTTTTTAGGTCTTTACAAGCTGCCCAATCTCAGCCAGCTATTGCCGAAATGAAGCGAGAAATGTTGGCAACCTTAAGGAGCGAGCCAAGTTTCACTTTAGATTACGCCGAAATTATTGATGATACGACCTTCGATTTGGCGGTCGAAGAGAGTAGAAATAAGCGTGCGATCATCGCGGGCTGGATTAATGGCATCCGTTTAATCGACAATATGGCCATGCAGAATATTCGCTCAGCATCAAAGGTGGCAGCGATATGAAATTGCGTGCAGCAAAACCTGGTTGGAGCGCGAAGGCTGATGTTGTAGTAATTGGTTCTGGAGTTGCGGGCTTAACAACCGCTTTACAAATTCGCGCACATAATCTTTCAGTTCTCTTAGTTACTAAAGCGCGAGTTGACTCTGGTTCAACTAAATGGGCGCAAGGTGGAATTGCTGCAGCTCTTGGACCTGGTGATAGTCCAGATCAACACGAAAAAGATACTTTGGTTGCTGGGGCTGGACTCTGTGATGTTAATGCAGTAAAAGTTTTAGTTAGCGAAGGACCGGAGGCAGTTCGTAAACTGATTGCACGCGGAGCGGTTTTCGATCTTTCTGAAACGGGCGAGATTGCGCTTACTCGCGAAGGCGGCCATTTGCGAAATCGAATTCTGCATGCGGGTGGTGATGCTACTGGAGCTGAAGTTTCCCGCGCACTACTTGCAGCTGTTAAAAATGATAATGGAATTGAAGTATTAGAAAACGCTTTAGTAATTGATGCTTTGAAGAATGAAAGCGGCGATGTTTGCGGCGTAACACTTCACGTAATCGGGGCAGGTACAAGAGATGGTGTTGGCCAAGCACTTGCCCGTGCAGTTGTTATTGCAACCGGTGGACT